>CAYJOX010000014.1:0-11531 GCA_964371915.1 uncultured Oscillospiraceae bacterium | reverse complement strand
CAAGCCTACGGCATAATGCCGGCGGAGATTATTATACTACAAACTACCCACAGCCCACCTTTGTATCCTCCAACCTCTACTATCTCCATCTAGATTCTACCGCGTTTTGTGATTTTAACTTTAAGCATGATAGTTTTTCCGAGATAGAGGTTTGGGAGATACCGGCTAGTATAAGGATAGAGGGGGGTGAGAGCTACCCCGATATTCTTGAGAGGCTAACGCACCACCTAGGCCGCCAGGAAAAACTGCCGGATTGGATATATAACGGAATTATCCTAGGGTTGCAGGGCGGAATAGAAAGAACGATCGAGCTACTACAAAAAAGCTTAGATAACGGGATAAAGGTTAGCGCAGTGTGGTGCCAGGATTGGTGCGGAAAGAGGGAGACATCTTTTGGGAAAAGGCTACAGTGGGATTGGATATTTCATAAAGAGATGTACCCCGAGCTACCGCAAAGGATAAAGGAGCTAAACGGGCAGGGGATAAGGTTCCTTGGCTATATAAACCCCTACCTTGTAGAGGATGGCGAACTGTATAAGATAGCGGCAAAAAAGGGCTATTTTGTTAAAAGGCAGGACGGCAGTGATTACCTTATAAATTTTGGAGAATTTTTCTGCGCAACTGTTGACCTAACGAACCCCGAGGCTTATAATTGGTTTAGGGATGAGGTTATAATTAAGCACTCGTTAGATATAGGGATAGACGGCTGGATGGCCGATTTTGCGGAGTATCTGCCGGTAGATGATGTTAAGCTTCATAGCGGCAACGATGCACTTTTAGAGCATAACAACTGGCCGGTGCTATGGGCAAGATGCAACTATGATGCGCTTGTTAAGGCCGGCAAGCTAGGCGAGGCTGTGTATTTTATGCGTGCCGGCGGCATAGGCAGTGGGCGTTACTGCACCCTTTTATGGGCGGGCGATCAATCGGTAGATTTTTCTTTGCACGATGGGCTAGCCTCCACGATACCTGCGGCACTATCGGCCGGAATGAGCGGCATGGGGTTATCCCACAGCGATATAGGTGGGTATACCTCTATACTTGAGAATATAAGGGATAAAGAGCTGTTTGAAAGATGGGCAGAGATGGCCGCCTTTACACCGGTAATGCGAACGCATGAGGGCAACCGCCCCGACACGAATTTTCAGTTCTATGACGACGAAGCCACGATGAAACACCTTGCAAAGTTTGTAGATGTGTATACCATGCTAAGCCCCTACCTAAGGGATATGGTTGCTATTAATGCCGAGAAGGGTTTGCCGGTACAGCGACCGCTCTTTGTACACTATCCGAATGATGAAAGGGCGTATAACCGGCAGTATCAGTATCTGTTTGGGAGCGATATTCTGGTGGCGCCGGTTCACGAGGTAGGAAAGGAAAGTTGGCAGGTTTACCTACCGGATGATGTGTGGGTGCATATCTTTACAGGCGAGGAGTATGGCGGTGGAGAGGTTGAGGTTGCCGTGCCGATAGGATGCCCTGCCGTATTCTATAAAAAAGATTCGCCCTATAAAGAACTATTTTCGAAGATTGCCGATAAATATCAATAGGCTACATCTTGTCACCCTAATTGTGCATCTTGGTAAAATATCTATATGGCATAACTCCAACAATGTTAAACTAATATTAACATTTATAATTGGGGGTAGATATGCGCAAAGAAGGAAAGATGCCAAAGGAACTAGTGGCAGGGATGAACGAAATATTACACCGCGAGATTTCGCCTATTTTTGCCGAACTGGCAGAAAGGATAGACAATCGCATTAAAGACTCGGAGATATGGCCATGGCTACTTGCCTATAAGATGGATGAGGACGGTGCGAGGGTTGTGCTTGCACTGCCCGATACCGATTGGAAAGCCGAGATGGGGGAGTTTAGATGTTCCGATGAATTTGCAAAGCGGCTGGGGATGGACAAAACCTATGTGGAGGGTCAGCTTGAGGAGCGTTTTTACAGTGGCGAGATAATGTGGCTCGATAAAGGAGCGGTTGTAACGCCGAGTAGCGGCACATGGCTTGACCTTCAAAATAGCCGCCGTTGGTACGATAAACTTGGGCCTGCATACTATAAATGCCTTGCCGCCTTTGTAGAGAACGATGTTGCCAAGATAGACCAGCGCATAGCCGCAAAGTACGAGCAGGATGGCAGAATGGGCTGGGCACGAATAGTGCCGAGATATGATTCGGTGAAGGATTTCCCAGGCCTTTTACCGGCCGAAAATGCAAGGGAGATATTCAGGACTCGTGATGTAATTTCACAAAACCAATGTGCATGTAGGATAAGGTATCCGGAGTTTGGGCAGGACCCATATGTTTGCATGTCCTTCAACAGCACCGCGAAGATAGCCATTAAGGTGGAGATTGGCAGGCAAACCCCATGGGAGGAGGCCTTCGAATATGTGCAAAGGGTTGGCAAGGAAGAACCGCATTGCCATATCAACAAGCATACAAACAGCATAGACGAGATAGGGGACGTGTTCTGCTCCTGTACACCGGATGCATGTGTGCTGTTAAAACAGACCGTTCAGCTTGGAAGTAGCTTTAAACCGTGGCAATACTACGGAAAATCACGCTTTAGGGCGGTTATCGACCCCATAAAATGTGTGGATTGTGGAAAGTGCCGCAAAAAACGTTGCATGTTTGAGGCAATAGATATCCGCTACAACAAGCAGGCGGGTAAAGAGAAACATTTTGTGGTGCAGGAGCTATGTATGGGCTGTGGTTGCTGTGTAGAAACCTGCCCTACCGGTGCATTATCGATGATCTGTACTGAGGGTGAGGATTTTCTTCTTGGCAATGTCAAGAGGGATGAAACGTTAAAAGATGTTAAGGAGAATGTTCGCCCGGGCGAAAAATTATTAAAGACACAAGAAAAATAAGGAGAAAATTTATGGCACGTATTAAGTTGGATTTATCGTCTGATATGCTTCAGCAGACAATGTCGGTGGATCTGTTCTTTCCGAACGATCAAAGCAGTTATGATCTGCCCGAGCCGGAGGCGGTGATATACCTACTACACGGTATGCATGGCAACTCGAGCTCATGGTTTGAGAGAACCGCCTTAACACGATATGCCAGTGATAATAACATAATAATTGTATCCCCACAGGCACATAACAGCTTTTATGCCGATAACTATTTTGGCGAAAAATATTTTACATTTATTACAGAGGAGCTTCCGGCAAAGCTGCACTCGATGTTTAGGATGCCTGCCGGCAGGGAAAAAACATTTGTGGCAGGGCTTTCCATGGGTGGCTATGGTGCAATGCTACTCGGGCTTTCACGCCCAGATCTATATTCGGCCTGTGCAACCTTCAGCGGTGCTGTGGGTGTTGCCGATGAAAACTATTTTGAGGGAGAGGACTTTGTAAAGCGTTATATAATGCCCATACTCGGGCCGGATTATAAGGTTAGGGAAGAGCTACTTATAAATAAACTAGCCGACAAGGTGGCAAAACTACCCAAGGAAAAACAGCCGCGCGTGCTGTGTACATGCGGAAGGCAGGATTTCCTTTACAATATGAACAGTGACTTTAAAGAGCATATGCGCACCCTTCCGATAGATTTTACCTATATGGAGTGGGATGGCGAACATGAGTGGTATTTCTGGGATAAAAGCATTGTATACGCCATAAGCTATTTTTTGGGAAACGATTACGATAAAAAATGCCACGGCGAATGGGCGCACTCACCGGTAGTAGAGAAAAGCGGTGGGTAGGGAATAATAATAAACGAAACGGCACTATCAGTTATGGTAGTGCCGTTTCGCATTATAAAGAGGGTATGTGGTATTGTCTGCTCTGCGCTTTAGATTATAGCTATACTCTGCCCGCCGAGGGTGCACAACTTTCCCGCTTTATTATTGTGTGTGGAATATAAAGTTTAACCGGCTTGCTATGCCCACCTTCTATACGGTTGGTTAATATCTTTAAGGCGAGGGAGCCCATATCCCCTAGCGGTACATGTGCCACCGATAGCATCGGCTTAAGATAACGTACCGATTCCATGTCGTTTACCCCTATTACCGATACATCCTGTGGAACCCTAATCTTATTTGCGTTAAGGGCCTTAATTGCACCCAGTGCCAATATATCGTTTGCAAAGATTATTGCAGTGAAAGGTATGCCTCGAGAAAGCAGTTCGGTTACCCCGTTAAACCCTCCGGTAGGCGCAAAGGGGGTGTTTACAACATACCGGCTAGTATCCTCTATGCCAAGCTGTGCCATTGCATCGATGTATCCCTGATAGCGTTGCTCCAGTTCGGTCTCCCCCATATAGCATATCTGTGTATGGCCTAACGAGTGTAGGTAGTTAACACAATCGATAACGGCATCGTAGCCGCTACAAAGAACCTGATCTATGTCAAAGGAAACCTCGTTTAACCCTACGTAACACAGATGTTTATAGTTCTTTTTAAGCATCTGGATAGTTTTATCGTTAAACCTACCCAAAACCACTGCCGAGGAGGATTTTGTATCGTTTAGCGAAAACTCCGGACGGGTTGCGTCTATAACCGGATAGCAGTAGCGCAGGGTGTAGCCGCTGTTAAATGCCTGTGTTTCGATTATCTGCATGAGCTCATAAAAAAATGGGTCTATGCTCTGGCTTGTAACCCTTGTGTAGATACAGTCTATATCCTTGTTTCTCACTACCGGCTGTTCTGCCTCTCCGGTTTTAAGCATTCGTGCAAGCTTGTTAGGCTGGTAGTCCAGCTCCTTTACCGCCTCCCAAATTTTTCTTCTTTTTTCCTCTCCGGCGGCGCTTTTATCGCCCTTGCTCACAACCCGAGATACGGTAGAGGTTGAAACACCGGCTAATCTTGCAACGTCTTTAATACTCATACTTACCTCTGCCTAAAACAACTTAATTTATATTTATTATGCCATCTAGTATAACACAACATCCGCTAAAAGTGAAGTTAAAACATCTTGATTAATTACGAAAACGTTTGCGTAAATTTGTATTGACATTTGTGTATTGATGTATTGACATCGCAGGGTTAATCTGTTATATTTTAACCAAGAAATACATAGTTGGGCAAAATTATGGGCAAAATTTGGATAATAATCCAAAAAACAACATCTGCACAAATAGTGAGCAGAGAAATTGTATACAATCACAATACGCAAACGTTTGGTGAAGAATTATAGTTAGCAGGAGTTAAGAAGTTTATGAAGAACAAAATTTTATTTCTCGGGCTTGATGCCGCAATGCCGGATCTTATTCAAAAATTTGCAGGGGAGGGCTGTATGCCTAACGTTGCAAAGCTTATGGAGCAGGGCATTTTTTCAAGGCTTGAAACTGTGTTTCCGCCCCTAACGGCGGCCGCATGGACTGCAATCGTAAGCGGTGCAGGCTCCGGCACAAATGGGGTACCCAGCCTTATGGTTAAACATGCCGGAGAGGATCTAGACCATTGGCATACATCGTTTGACCGTGGCGAGGTGCTATGTGAGACCCTATGGGACATAGCAAAGAGAGATGGAAACAAAACCGCACTTATAAACTGGCCTGTAACATTTCCACTTGGCGGAATAACGGAGCAGGACGGCTGCCAGCTGGCAGGATCGCTAAATCCCCCCTTTAGGTAATTCTTTATGCCGCTATGCGATGTAGCCTCCACTGCATGTTTTTCTAACCAAAAGCTACGCTGTAATCAGATACCGGGGCGTGCAGTACAGCTACAGCCAACCGAGGCTGAGGGCTGGGCTAAACTGCCGGATAGCAAAAAGCCCTGCCTAGAGTTTGAGATAACCGTGCCACCTACCTATGTAGAGGGTTACAAGATGCAGGTGCTTATATATGCAACGACCGATGCAGGCTATGACCGTATGATGATCTGCGAGGGTAAAAGCACCGATAAGGTGATAACCGATATTGCAAAGGGCGACTATGGCCCATGGATTACCAAAAGGTTCGAGGCGAGGGACTACGCACGCAACGGGCGCTTTAGGTTTCAGATACTACAGCTCTCGCCGGATGGTGTTGATTTTAAGCTCTACCAAAGTGCAATTAATATGGCGGATGATTACTCGATACCGCCCTCCCTTACAAAGGAGGTAGAGGCAGCCGCCGGTGCATATATGGAGGTAGATGACCCCTGGGCATTTATGGACGGTTGGATGGATGCCGACCTGTATCTGGAACAGCTGGGGCTTCATGCCGATTGGTGGGGTAAGGCTACAAAACATGTTTTAGAGAATAAGGATTGGGACATGGCATTCTCCTGGGTAGGCACCATCGACCATGTGGAGCATGTGTTATATGCCGGAATAGAGCCGAGTGCAAGGGTGTACGACCCCGAAAAGGCAGATTTTTGCTGGCGTATGATAAGAAGAAGCTACTGCCAGGTGGATGAAAACATAGGGCGTATCTTAGAGGGGGTAGACCTTGACGATACATATGTTGTGCTTATCTCGGATCATGGCATGACCCACCTTGATTGGAACCCCTATGTAAAGGAGCATCTATCCCGTGCAGGGTTGCTGGATTATGTACTAGATTTAAGCAACGACGACCCATCAAACCTATCTATAAACTGGGAAAAGACAAAGTGCCATCCGCTTGAGCCCTGCCATGCGCACATATTTGTAAATGTAAAGGGAAGAGATCCGCAAGGCATTGTAGAGCCGGAGGACTACGAGCGGGTGCAGGAGGAGATAATTAAGGCGCTTTACGACATGAAGAATCCCGAGACGGGAGAGCGTGTTGTGGCTCTTGCAATAAAAAAGAAGGAATCCGGCACACTTGGAATATATGAAGGACCGGGATACGATAGGGTAGGCGATGTGCTGTATGCATGGAAACCGGGCTATATGTCACACCCGTTTATCTATCGTAGCGAGATACAGTATCGTGATGGCACAAAAAGGATACTGGCTAATCCGGAACTTTACGAGGCAGCCGGCCTTTGCCGTAACTTTACCGGCGTTCACCTTGCCCTGCCGACGCTGCATGATATGCATGCCTGCATGTTAATGGTAGGCCCCGGAATTGAAAAATACGAACGCAGATACCCTGCAAAGATAATTGATGTTGCACCGACAATATCAAAGCTATTAGATATTGATGTACCAAAAGATGCCGAGGGGGGAGTGCTTTATGATATCCTGGATAGAATCAAAAGAAACGATTAAAACGGTAGGTGTTGTAGGTTGCGGCCGTATGGGCCGCTGTATGGTAGAAAAGCTTGTACAAAACGGATATAAAACGGTTTGTTACGATCCCTTTCAATCGGCCATAGATGAGGCGGTTAAGCTTGGCGCCTACCCACTTAACTCAGCGGCCGCGGTGGCACAAGAAGCGCAGATGATAATGCTCTCGCTACCCGGGCCGGCACAGCTGGAGGAGGCTATCTTCTCGGCTGGTGGTCTGGCCGAAAAGCTAACAAACAAACATGTGGTAATAGATACAAGTACGGTAGACCCAAAGTCGACACGCAGTATATCCACACGGCTAGCCGATCTAACAGGCACCGCATATCTTGATAGCCCGATACTCGGGCGCCCCTCCGGTGTAGGAAAATGGATGTTACCTACCGGCGGTAATGCAAAGGCGATGGAGTGGGTTCGCCCCGTGCTTTTAACCTTTGCCGGAAATGTTTTACATGTTGGGGATTCCGGTGCGGGAAACGCGCTAAAGCTTTTAAACCAGCTCATGTTTAGCTGTATTAACGCGACAACCTGTGAGGTTATGGCAATATGCGAACATGTAGGGATAGACCAGAAGGTGTTTTACGAAACCGTTGCAAATTCGCCGGCGGCTACGGTAAGCGGCCTGTTTAAAGAGCTGGGTAGATGTATAGTAGACGATGGCTTTGAACAACCCTCCTTTACGCTTGATCTGCTTTCGAAGGATGCAAGGCTCGCCCTACAGATGGCAAAGGATTATAACGCACCCGCACTTTTAGCGGGCTCGGTTCAATCCTATAACGAGATTGGGCATGCACAGGGGCTGGGTAGTTTAGATAGTAGCGCCTTATACAAGACATTTTCACAGCATTATACCGAGATAGTATAGGAGTTTATATATGAAAACCATTGAATTTGAGTACGGACATGGGCTTATGAGCGCACAGCTGCCGGATAGCACCGATGTATTTATCCCCGGCGAGACGGTTAAGGACCCACCTCCGTTACCACAGAGTATGGAGGAGCTTCTAGAGGCTACACGCCAATCTATAAGAAACCCCATAGGAATGCCAACGCTTTCAAAGCTTGCCAAGAAAGGTAGCAAGGTGGTATTTGTAATACCGGATATCGTAAAAGGCGGTCTCCAGGCTACCTCTCACCGCAAACTCGCTATAAAGGTCGCACTTGAGGAACTGTATGCAGCCGGCGTGGAGAAAAGAGAAGTCCTCCTCCTCTTTTCAAACGGCTTGCATCCCCGAGCAACCGAACAGGAGGCAAGGGCTATCCTTGGGGATGACCTTTATTTTGAGTTTGCACCGAGCGACCAGATAACGAGCCATGATTCGGAGGATTGGGATAACCTTGTAGACCTAGGCTACACCGAACGTGGCGACCGTGTAATAATGAATAAATATGTATACGATGCCGATATTGCCATTCTGGTAGGGCACTGCCAAGGCAACCCCTACGGAGGATATTCCGGAGGATATAAGCATTGTACAACCGGCATTACCCACTGGCGCTCTATAGCAACACACCATGTGCCAAAGGTTATGCACCGGCCGGATTTTGTTCCGGTATCGGGTAAAAGCCTAATGCGCACTAAGTTTGATGAGATAGGCATGTATATGGAAGAGAAGATGGGCAAAAAGTTTTTTTGCTGTGATGCGGTACTAGATACATTTTCTCGCCAGATTGCAATCTTCTCCGGCTATGCGGGGGAGATGCAGGCCGAATCTTGGAAGGTTGCCGATACACGAACCTATGTACCATGGGCAGAAAAGAAATATGATGTAATGGTATTCGGTATGCCGCAGGATTTCCACTATGGAAACGGAATGGGCACAAACCCTATACAGTTTATGCAGGCACTATCGGCGCAGGTTATCCGCCACAAACGTGTAATGAGCGATAGCTGTGTTATTATCTGTAGCTGTATCTGTAACGGTTATTTTCATGATGAACGCTGGCCCTACCTACGAGAGCTATATGATATGTTCCAGCACGATTATATGCATACCCTGCCGGATATGAATAGATATGGTGAGTATATAGCCACCAACGAGGAGTATATCCGTAAATATCGTTTTGCAAACGCCTTTCACCCCTTCCATGGCTTTTCTATGATGTCCTGCGGGCATATAGCCGAGGAGAATACCGCTGCAATATATATTGTAGGTGCACAGGAGCCGGGCATTGCACGCAGTATGGGGCTTAAAACACGGGCCACGTTCGAGGAGGCGCTTGCAGATGCAAAGAAAAAGTTTGTAGGGGACAACCCAAATATCCTAGCATTACCAAAGGCATTTAAACTTGGGGCGGTACACCTTTCGATGAAATAGGTGAATGTGTAGACTAAATGCACAATATTTCTATTAAATTTAGCCACTTTTGTCAATTGATGAAACGGAAAAGAGCTGTTATAATAATTGTATACAAAGTACAAACGCAGATGCTAAATTTAACGGAGCGATATTTTTAATGGTTACACAGATAGTAAGCCCAACAATACAGTCACAACTTTATAATATTATCTGGCAGGATATTGTCAATGGAGATTTTGTGGAGGGTGAACAGCTAAAAGAGGTAGAGCTGGCAAAGCGGTTTAATGTTAGCCGTTCCCCAATCCGTGAGACTTTACGTACGCTTGTCGGGGATGGGCTTTTAGTTAACCACCCAAACCGTGGAATATATGTAAGAGAGTTTACACAAAAGTTTACAGAGGATTTCTTCGAGGCGCGCATAATGCTGGAGGCACGTGGCATTTTAGGAATTATCGAAAATCTCGATGATGTTCAGGAGCAAAAGCTTTATGAGCTTAGGGAGGATATTCAGGATGTATTAACCTCGCATAACTACGATGTAGATGTATGTGCTAGTATCGATGTCGATTTTCATAATTTCATATTAACTGCAAACAACAACGAGTTTCTTTTAGAGATGTTTAAAAAGATGTCGGCAATTAACTCGATGTTACAGAACCTATCCCTACAAGAGACAGAGCGTGCACGTGAATCTCAGGAGGAGCATATCGAGATTATCAACTATATATTGAACAGGGATTACGAGGGTGCAGATAAGGTTCTAAAAGGGCATATAGACGGAACAAAAGAGCGTGTAAGCAAGGTCTTTTTGGAGCGAAAATCAAGAAAGAAATAGGCTTGATTTTTTTGCCTCATAACATTGTATACAATATACACTATACATGATTTTAGAGGCTGTTTTGCAGCTAAACAAAGATAGTTTTTATCAAAAAGAGGTATTTTTATAGCTATCGTACAGAATGATTGTTTTCTACAGAAAGGATAATTCGGGTGGCAGATATGTTTATTACAGAGGAGCCGAGGAAGATACCGGTACTTAAAGAGGTAGATGTTGCCGTTATCGGTGGCGGTACCGCAGGTTGTATTGCGGCGGTTGCGGCCGCCCGCACAGGGGCATCAGTGGTGCTGGTGGAACGGCAGGGAATTGTGGGTGGCTGTGCTACCTCGGGGCGCTGTTTTCATCTCGGTAACCAGTTTACCGATTTTGAGGGGAAGCTTTTGGTTAAAGGGTTACCCTACGAGCTTATGGAGCGCATAGCAAAGGCCGGCGGAATGAAGACCGACGACTTTAAAACATCTATAGGCACCGGCGAGAAAAGGCCGTTACTGTTCATCGTAGACCCTATTATTATGGAGATAGAGCTACTGCGGATGATGGACGAGGCAGGGGTAGAGGTTTACCTAAACACAACATTCTGTGATTGTGTGGCGGATGATGGCACCGTTAAAGGTGTTATACTGCAGAACAAGAGCGGGCGCATAGCCGTAATGGCAAAAAGTGTAGTGGATGCAAGCGGTGAGGGGGATGTCTCGGTAGCCGCCGGTGCAAGCACCTATCAAAAAGACCACCTCTACTGGGTGAACTCTTTCGGCCTACTAATGCGAATTGGCAATGTGGACGAACAACGGTTCATGGATTTTATAATGACCCTACCGGCAGGTGAGCCGAGGCCGGAGTTTGATAGCTGGATACCACAGCAGATGGGTATGACCCTTGAGGAGGTTCGTGCATCAAACATGAACTATTTCCTAGATCCGATGCCGGGTGGCTGGGGCCTGCCGGGGCCGGATCCGGAGGCAACCCTTTTTACACAGGAAGCGTTACAGTGGTATAAAAAGATGTGGGATGAGGAAGGGGAGTTTACCTATATAGGTATTCAGTTCTTCCGGGAGCTTATTAAAAAAGCAGTAGAAAATGGTGATTTCGAGTTCCTTCCGATGGTAGAGGGAGTAGGAGAGATAGGTTATAACTGGGATGGAATTACCGGTGCAAGATGGCGCAAGGGCGAGGTGCTTGTAAATATTGTCTGCCCGCGTATGGGGTTTGATGCCTTTAACACCGAGCATATGGCCAAGAT
>CAYJOX010000013.1:6443-17380 GCA_964371915.1 uncultured Oscillospiraceae bacterium | reverse complement strand
TGGGGTGTATGTACCCTTTGGAATAGCTCTCAGCTCCTCAACCTCATCTACGAGCCTGTTAGGATTTTCTACAACAATCTCATACGCCTTTTCTTTTGCTAGGAAATCAAACTCCTGCAACATCTCCTCTGTTGTACGGTAGTATAAGGGAGGCTGAAGGTCCGCATCTTTATACATAACCGAGGTTATTACGGTGCGAAAAATCGCATCCTCTTTTCTAAGAAAATGTACATCTCCTGTAGCAATTACCGGTATATTAAGCTTTTCACCTAACCCGACTATCGTCTTAACATGCTCTTTTAAAACATCTTCGTTGGCTACAATTGCATTGCGTATCATAAACTCATTATTCATGATAGGCTGAACCTCTAGGCAATCATAGTAGGATGCAACCTCCATGAGTTCACTGTAGGGTACACCATCAATTATCCTTTGGTATAGCTCCCCTGCCTCACAGGCAGAACCCACTAATAGCCCCTCTCTATGTTTATCAAGTAACCATCTCGGTATATTTGGGCGTTTATGAAAATGGTCAAGATGGCTGTGAGAGATAATCTTATAAAGGTTAAACAGGCCCTTTTGGGTCTTTGCATATAGTATAACATGATAACTTTTAGAGGAGTTGTTTGCATCCTTTGTATGCTGCGGCGTTTTTTCATCGGCAAGCAGATAACCCTCTAGCCCATATATTAGCTTAAACTCCTTGCCGTCTTTTTTAAGTTTATCCACCGCCTCCATAGCCTGTGGAAAGGCCTGGCAGTTACCATGATCGGTTATAGCTACCGCCTTATGTCCAAGCTTTGATACATACTTTATAAGTTCTTTGGGTGAAATTAAGGCATCAAGTGTGCTTAACTTTGTATGAAGATGTAGCTCTACTCTCGTGGTTTCGGCGGTATCCTTTATCTTCTTTCTATCCACCTTCACAATATCATAGGGATATATTAGATAATCCTTTTCCCATTTTTCATCATACTCACAGTTACCTCTTGCAAAGATAGTATCACCTACCGATATCTTCGGTAGCTTTACCCCATCGTGCAAACGCTCCATTATCTTTAGCTTGCAACTACCGGTACCGTCATGTATCATTATGGTTAATATTTTATTGTTTTTCTTGCTCTCAAACAGCTCAACCTCAAAAACGTCCCCGAATACGGTCATCCTACCTACCTGCTCCCCAACATCGGACAGTTTATTTAGGGTCTTTATCTTAAATAGTTTACCGTGTAAAACCTCACCCTCCATGGCGACAACATCCAGGCCCTCTACAAACGGTATGTTAAAAGGTTTTACATTTTTTTTCTTCTTTTTTGGAGGTAATATAGGTTTCGGCGGCTTTGGCTGTTCCTGCTTTATCGGCTCGGCCTGTGCTGAATCCCATGGCGGGGTAGTTCCGATACTTTTGGGTTTATCTTTAGCCTTTTCCTGTTTTGGAGCTTTAGCCACATACACGTTGTTATTATCATCATGCTGTAGTAAAACACTTGGGCTCCATCTTGTTTTTTCAAAGATAAGGTTAGATAGTTTCTCGCAAAGGTTCTGCCTTATTAATAAAGATGAATCGTTACAACAAAATAATGTTACACTGTCATTATCTATTATCGCCGGCTTGCTTGATAGAAAGCCATTTACAACAACACCTGTGGCCGCAAGTTCATCGCAGAAAAGCATTATCGATTCTGGGGTTACTGCCTCCCTCGGGAGCAGATTTTTCACCATTACAATCTGGCCTGTAAAGGCAGAAGATATTGATTTTTGCACCTTAAAGATCAACTCTGAGGACATGGGTTTTGTGGTAGAGATATAGACAACAACCGTACCTTTTTTAGCGTCTATCTCCACCCTATTTAATATGCTGTGACAAAGTTTTTCCTTAGTTTTTTTTGATAGATACCCATCAAAAATGTCACAAAAAAAGTTATAGCCCTGCAATTCCTTCTACTTCCCTAATAAATTCATCTACAAAATCACCAGTTAGGGTTCGCACACGCGCCCCTTTCTTAAACATTACGGCACTACCCTTACCACCGGCAATGCCAATATCGGCCTCCTTAGCCTCGCCTGGGCCGTTAACAACACAGCCCATAACAGCAACCTTTAAAGGCGCCTTTATATGTAAAAGTTTTTGCTCTATCTCGTTTGCCATCTCGATAAGCGGAATCTGTGTTCTTCCGCAGGTAGGGCAGCTGATAAGCTCTATACCCGGCACCGGCTTTCCTGCGGCACGGAGTATATGCCTACCGGCCGCAACCTCATCCTTAACATCACCGGTAAGGGATACCCTTATGGTGTCGCCTATCCCCTCAAGCAGTAACGTGCCTATTCCGAGGGAGGATTTACATAGCGATTGCATTAACGTGCCTGCCTCTGTCACTCCTAGATGCAGTGGATAATCTACTACCTTTGATAGCCTACGGTAGGCATCTATCATAAGCTGTACGTTGCTACACTTTACCGATATAACTATATCTTTAAAGCTCTCATCTTCTAATAGCCTAACATGGCTTAAGGCACTTTCTACAAGTGCACCGGCCCTATCATCGCCAAACCTTGCGGCAACAACCTGCTCTATACTGCCGTTGTTAACACCTATTCTTATAGGGATATTGCGGCTACCACATTCCTCTACAACCGCCTTTACATTATCCCTCCCGCCTATGTTCCCGGGATTAATTCTAATCTTATCCACACCTGCCTTTGCGGCGGCTACCGCAAGCCGATAATCAAAGTGGATATCGGCCACTATCGGGCAGGAAACCTTCCCCTTTAATTCTTTAACGGTATCTATAGCCTTCATATCCGGCACTGCAAGCCTTACTATATCACAGCCGGCCTGCTGTAGCTCTATTGCCTGAGCGACATTTGCACCAATATCATGAGCCGGTACCGATAGCATGGACTGTACCGTAATTGGCCTCCCGCCACCTATCTCGATATTTCCAACCTTAACAATTCTTGTTTTCATCCTATTAACCTCGAAACATCGTTAAAGGTAACAAAAAGCATTAATCCCATAAGCAGTATAAAACTTGCACTATTTACAACTATTTCAAATTTCTGCGGTATAGGCCTACGTATAACCGCTTCTATTGCAATAAAAAATAATCTTCCACCATCCAGCGCCGGTACCGGCAGTAGGTTAAACACGCCGAGGTTAACCGTTAATAGCGCCAGTATCATCAGTAACGGCTCTAGCCCCAAGGCCGCAGCATCACCAATAACGGTTACTATACCCACAGGGCCAGAGAGATTATTAATAGCTACCCTACCGGTAACAAGGTCTATGAGGGACAGAAAAATAACCCTAGCAAGTGATGCAGTGTAACCCAATGCCTCGGCCGCAACCGAGAGCACCGTTTTCTCTATCGGCAGAACATAAAAACCGGGAACAAGCTGAATGTAGCCATTATCATGCTCTATGGTATCAAACATTACATTCTCTAACAACACCGAGTCGCCATCTCTTAACACCGTAAGATCTGCCGTGTTTTCGGTTGTTCTTGCGAGCTCATACATTACATCATTTGCAATATAAACCCTACGCCCATTAACGGCTGTAATGGTATCACCAACCATTAGCCCACTCTGTTCTACCATGCTATTTTCCATGGTGTAGCCGTCAACCGTTCTGCTGGCAATATAATCCGAATTTAAAACTATAACCGCAAGCACTATAAAGCCAAGCACTATGTTCATAAATGCTCCGGCTATTAATATTATTGCCTTTTTAATCTTTGGTAACCGATTAAAGGAACGAGGGTCGCTACTCTCCTCATCCTCTCCCTCCATGGCTACAAATCCACCTATAGGCAAAAGACGAAGCCTATATAGGGTTTCTCCCTTAGTAAAGGTAAATATTGCCGGCCCCATGCCGATAGCAAACTCGTTCACCTTTACATTAAAAAGCTTAGCTGTTATAAAGTGTCCAAACTCATGTATAAATATAACAAGGGTAAATACAAGTATTGCCGCAACTGCGGTTATTATGGTTGACAATATAATCACCTATATGTTTTCGTTAACAAATTTTCTTGCCATGCGATCAGCCTCAAATATCTGTGCGATGGTATATGAATCATCCTTTATTTCACAACTATCGAGAGAGAGAGACACCAGCCTTGAAATATCGTTAAATGATATCTTCTCCTGTAAAAAGAGTGATACCGCTGCCTCGTTGGCACCATTTACGATACAGGGGGCAAGGCCTCCTAATTTTAATGCCTTTTTTGCCGCGGTAAGGCACCCAAATGTTTCCTCATCCGGTGGTGCAAAGGTTAGCGACATATCCAGTATATCGGGCACAGCCGCAATATCCGGCACACGCTTTGGGTAGGATAGTGCATAACCTATCGGTACAGCCATATCCGGTATACCAAGCTGTGCTAGCAATGCGCCGTCACAAAACTGAACCATAGAATGTATAATGCTCTGCCTGTGTACCACAACCGATATCTGCTGTTCGGTTAGTGCAAACAAAAACGCCGCCTCGATAACCTCTAGGCCTTTATTCATGAGTGTAGCACTATCTATGGTTATCTTTTTACCCATGCTCCAGTTAGGGTGTTTTAATGCCTGTTGTAATGTTACCGCCTCAAGCTCTGCCTTAGTCTTGCCAAAAAATGGCCCGCCACTTGCTGTGAGCCAAATTTTACTTAGATTTTCACGCTCACCCCTGCCCTGTAGGCACTGGAATATTGCACTGTGTTCGCTATCTACCGGTATAAGCTTTGCACCATTCTTTTGTGCTGTGTCGATAACAAGCCTACCGCCGGCCACAAGGCTCTCCTTATTGGCAAGAGCAACATTTGTACCCATCCTAAGGGCAGCCAAGGTTGCGTTAAGTCCGGCAATACCTACAACAGCATTTAGCACAATATCAGCCTGTGATAATGCCGCAAGCTGCGCCGCAGCATCATCGCCTATAAAAATTTTTTCTATAAATTTTCTCGGCTTAAGTAGTTTTGCCGCATTTTCATCCGCTATACCTACATATTGAGGCTTGAAAAGCTCTATCTGTTTTTCAAGCAACTCAATATTGGCATTACAGGATAATGCCAACACATTGTAGTTAAGTTTAGAGGCAAGCTTTAAGGTCTGAACACCTATTGAGCCGGTAGAACCGAGTAATACTAAATTTTTCATAATTAATTATACATTACAATCTTTAAAATTATCACTAAAAACGGTGCAATTAACAAAACGCTATCAAACCTATCAAGTACACCACCATGCCCCGGAAAGGTTGAACCAAAATCCTTTATCTGACATTGCCTTTTTACTACCGATGCAAATAGATCCCCTATCACACCCAGCGCAGTACCTACTATAGATATTGGAAGTAGCACTATAAATAGCTGGGTATTTATAACTATAGCCGTTTCAAAGCCAAGGAATGCCACGATGTTGACATATGCAAATGTTAATATTAAAACAAATAGGAAGGAGCCAAACACACCGCCTATAACACCCTCTACCGTTTTATTGGGGCTTATTTTTGGCGCAAGCTTTCTTTTACCCACCGCACTTCCAACAAAAAATGCAAAGGAATCCGCACCCCAGCCTATAGCCATTGAAAGTAGCATAAGATAAACAGCATCACTCCTGTTAGGTAGTGATTCGAACACCTCTTTAAAATAGATAAATGGGTAGAAACAGAAAAAGATTACCGTACTATAAAATATCATCCCACCAAGTTGATGAATATCACCATCGTCCGGCTTAATAATCATATATAGTGCCGCTAACAATATAAATCCAAACAATGCAGGAAACACAAGTTGGCTTACGAAATTAATATCTGAAAAAACTAATATTAACCCTAAAGCCCATTCATATATCAAAACAGGCATAAACTTTATGCCAAAGCAGTGATATATTTCATATAGTGCAATACCGAGAACAATAGCAACAACAAAATTATAAACAGGTGTAAAGTATGCAGAGGTAACAATTGCAAGAACTGCCAGCCCAACCGCAGAGGAGATTAACCTCATTTTCATTATCTTCCTCCAAATCGTCTGTTTCTTGCACTAAATTCTTCTACCGCTAAATCCATATGTTCTCTCTTAAAATCCGGCCACAGAACATCCATATAGATAAACTCGGCATATGCCGCCTGCCACAGTAAAAAATTTGAGATACGCTGTTCACCCGAAGGGCGTAGAATAAAATCCATATTCGGAAAGTGAGAGGTGTAGATATTCTGGTTGACTATCTCCTCATCTATCTCCTCTAAGCTTAGTTTATTATCCTTAACAAGGCCGGAAATATTCTTAACGGCATGTACAAGTTCTGCCCTTGCACCATAGTTTACGGCAACATAGAGGGTCATCCCCTTTTTATCGGCACTCCCCTTCTCTATCCTATCCATTATTGCTGTTAGCTCTTCCGATAGGCCTTTACGCTCACCTATAAATATTACCCGATTATCTTCCTTTTCATAGTCGAGCGCTTTAATAAGATATTCCTTAAAAAGCGACATAATATTATTAACCTCATCCACCGAGCGCTTCCAGTTTTCGGTGGAAAAGGCATAAAATGTAACGGAGCTAACACCACAAGAGTTGCAGTATTTTACAATGTCGGTAAAAACTTCTGCACCTTTTCTGTGCCCTATATAACGTGGCAGATGATGCTTTTTAGCCCATCTGCCGTTACCGTCCATTATTATTCCAATATTAAGGCCGCTTAGCTGCGTCATATCTCCATTATCTCTTTGTTTTTATGTGTATAAACCTCATCAAGTATTTTTACCTTTTTATCGGTAAGTTTTTGAATCTCTACCTCTAAATCCTTTAGATCATCCTCGGTAATCTCGGAGGCTTTTTTCATCGCCTTAAACTTATCAAGAGCATCACGCCTAACGTTACGAACAGCAACCTTTGCCTCCTCGCAGTAGGTATGAACCTCCTTAGATAGTGCCTTTCTGCGCTCCTCTGTAGGGGCAGGGAAATTAAGGCGCATTATTCTGCCATCATTATTAGGGTTAATTCCTATATCTGATTTTAGAATAGCCTTTTCGATAACCGCCATCAAAGAGGTATCCCATGGTGTAATTGTAAGGGTTCTTGCCTCCGGAGTGGCTACAGCTGCAACCTGATTTATAGGGGTTTCAACACCGTAGTAATCTACCGTTACCCTGTCAAGTATAGAGGGGTTTGCCCTTCCTGCGCGAATGTTAGTGAGTTCCTTTTCCAGTCGCTCAATTACATCGTCCATCTTTTTTTCGTATTTTGTTGTCATCTCACTCATAAAAACACCTCCTTAAGTACACCTATTTAACTAACGTTCCAATATTTTTTCCGCACACAGCGTCAATAATATTCTGTTTTTTGCTTCCGTCAAAAACCCTCATCTGCATACCATAATCTCTACAAAGAGATGCAGCGGTAGAATCCATAACCGATAGATTTTTAGCAAGCACCTCGCTATAGCTTATCTCATCGTATTTAACAGCATCGTCATATTTTTTTGGATCTTTATCATACACACCGTCCACCATTGTAGATTTCAATAGCAGGTCTGCATCTATCTGCAGTGCTCTTAGCGCTGCCGCAGAATCGGTAGAGAAAAATCCGTTACCGGTGCCGCCGGCAAAAAATACAACATAGCCGTTTTCAAGGTAATTTATTGCACGCTCCCTCGTGTAGTTTTGGCAAAGCTGTGGCATTGCTTGGGAGCTTAAAACAACTGATTTTAAGCCCTTTTTTTGTATAGCATCACATACCGCAAGCGCATTCATCACCGTAGCGAGCATGCCTATATCATCGGCAACCTGGCGGGTCATATCACCACCGGTCCTGCCGCGCCAAAAGTTACCTCCGCCAACAACAATTCCAAGTTCAGTTCCGGTTGCGGCAGCCTCCACTATCGCCTCGGCGGTAGCATTTAGCGACTCGGCGTTGATCGAAAAGCCACTATCACCTGCAAGGCCCTCGCCACTTAACTTTAATAATACTCGTATTTTTTTATCCATAAACACCCCTTAGTTCTGGCCTGCAATTGCACATCTTGCCGAAAGAGCAATTGCAAACTCTGTGCGCATCTTCATAAGTTCACAGTACATTTTATCCTGCCCCTTAATATTTTCAGTAGCGTTATAGCTTGCCGCCGCACATCCACCACTACAAAAATATTTTGCGAAGCACTCCCTACATTCCGGTTTAGTGAGTAGGGTCGTATCAAAGAAATCTCTTGTTATATCCTCTTTTTGAACCCCGGTATCAACCGTGCCAAGCAGATAATCATTCTGCCCAACAAACTGATGACATGGGTACAGTTCACCCGTAGGTGTTACCGCTAGGTACTCACATCCTGCACCGCAACCTCTTATGCGCTTAACTGCACAGGGTCCACCCGAAAGATCGGCGAGTAGGTGAAAGAATAAAAAATCATCCTTTTCACAAAGCCGGTTAAATATCTTTTCATAACCTTTTGATATCTCATCAAGATGAGATTCGGTTAATGCATAATCGGTACCCTGTGATGAGACAGGCTCTACCGAGATGTTGTGAAAGCCAAGCTGTGCCATGTGAAAAACATCATTCTCAAAATCAAGATTATCGGCCGTAAAGGTTCCCCTTACATAGTAGCTCTTGTCCCCTCTTTTAGAAAGTAATTTTTGAAACTTAGGTGTAATAAGATCATAACATCCATCACCCCCGAGTGTTTTGCGGTTGGCATCGTTCACCTGTGGCCTTCCATCTAACGATAAAACTACATTTTCCATCTCTTTATTAATATAATCGGATATTTCATCGTTAAGCAGTACGCCGTTAGTTGTTATTGTAAAGCGAAAGTTTTTATTGTTCTTTTTTTCTGCATCTCTTGCGTAGCTTACCGTTTGTCTTATTACATCCATATTAAGTAAGGGTTCACCACCAAAAAAGTCAACCTCTAGATTACGGCGAGATCCGGAGTTTTTGCAAAGCATGTCGATAGCTTTTTTAGCTATATCAAACGACATCAACTCCCATTTTCCACCAAATTTGCCGCCCTTTGCAAAGCAATATCTACATTCAAGGTTGCAAGCATGTGCCATATGTAGGCACATTGCCTTTAAAACAGGCTGGGCAGATACCGCCTTTTGCCGTGCCATCTCATTCTCCTCGGTAAAGAGTTGCCCTTGTAGGCGTAGCTGTTCAAGCTCTGCCTCTGCACCGGCTATCTCATCCTTAGAAAATTGTAGCTCTGCATCGCTCCTTTTGCCCAATAACAACAAAAAAGCAAGCCGATCCACTATATGCACTGCACCACTCTCGGTGTCAAGCGCCAGCATTAAACCGCCTCGCTCAAATGTATGTACCATCTATTTTGTGCCTTCTTCCTTACTCTTACGCTCGCAAAGCTGGTTTGCAACTGTGCAGGATGTTTTGCAGGCAGACTGGCATGATGTCTGGCATTCACCACAACCGCCACTCTTTGCGCTATCGGTTAGGCTTGCCTTGTTGATTGTTATAACGTGTTTCATCTTGTTCTCCTATTGAATGTATATTAATTAAAGCGTAGCAGACAATAAGCCGGGTTTTGTAGTATGCGACCATCTATCTGTGCCGCCCGTCGCCGGTGCGGCTAAAGCCACTTTGGGGCAGCGGACCGCCTTACGCCCCTTATGTGTTGCATCGGGTAGGGTTTACATGGCTCTACCGTCTCCGGTAGACCGGTGAGCTCTTACCTCGCCTTTCCACCCTTGCCCCGTAAAATACGAGGCGGTATATCTCTGTTGCACTATCCCTAAGGTTACCCTCGGCTGCCGTTAGCAGCTACCCTTGTCCTGTGATGCCCGGACTTTCCTCCCCGGCCTTACAGCCGGAGCAGCCGCATCGTCTACTCCGCTAAAATTGTGCCATTAGCATCTTTGGTTATATTACCGGTTATCAGCATAACAGTCTCAACAACCGACCAGACATAGCTAATAAAACCAAAGCTTAAGATAAAGAGTATAAGCTGAATTAACCCCTTTGTATTGTAACCGAGATAAAAATTGTGTAGACCGGTAAACCCTAAAACAACCGCTAATATCATTGCTGTTTTTTTGCTGCAACCATCTTTATTAGATGCCTGTTTAACAAATTGTCTTATAGCACTAAAAATTCCAACTCTAGAATTTTTATAACCACATGTTGTACAATACGGCATACCGGGTGTCATTATACGGCCACAACTGCCGCAGAATATCTCACCACTTCCTTTCGGAATTTTACATACCGAACAACTAGCAACATGCTCTTCAATTAGGTTTCCACAATTCTTGCAGTACATATACTCTCCTGTTGTAACTATTATACAACAAGGGTTAATAAAATTCAATAAGAAAAAATATTTACTTGAATTTTTTGTTAATATACTGTATAATTTTAAAACAAAATACATTATATATTCATCATAGAAAGGAATTTGTTGTGAAATCTACCTATTTACAAAACGTTTACGAGCAGGTTAAAAAGCGTAATGCCGGTGAACCTGAGTTTTTACAGGCAGTCGAAGAAGTTTTAGAATCTCTTGATTCGATTGTTGAAGCCACCCCCGGCATAGAGGCAACCGGTATTGTTGAGCGTTTGGTTGAGCCGGAACGTTTTATCCAGTTCCGTGTACCCTGGGTTGACGATAGTGGAAAGGTTCAGGTAAACCGTGGTTTCCGTTGCCAATTTAATTCAGCGATAGGCCCCTACAAGGGCGGTTTACGTTTCCACCCCACAGTTACCGCATCGGTAATCAAGTTCCTTGGTTTTGAGCAGTTATTTAAAAACAGCCTTACAGGCCTACCTATGGGCGGTGGTAAAGGCGGTAGCGATTTCGATCCTAAGGGTAAATCGGATGGCGAGGTAATGCGTTTTTGCCAAAGCTTTATGGGCGAGCTATGCCGCCATATTGGCCAGTTCACCGATGTGCCTGCAGGAGATATAGGTGTTGGAGCACGTGAGATAGGCTATATG
>CAYJOX010000013.1:1581-6433 GCA_964371915.1 uncultured Oscillospiraceae bacterium | reverse complement strand
TAAAAAGATTCGCAACGAAACTGTTGGCGTTTTAACCGGCAAGGGGCTATCCTACGGTGGAAGCCTTGCACGCCCTGAGGCTACAGGTTACGGCCTCTGCTACTTCACAGAAGAGATGCTAAATGTTCAAAAGAATACATCCTTCGCCGGCAAAACAGTTGTTATAAGCGGTAGTGGCAACGTTGCTATCTATGCAACACAAAAAGCTACCGAGCTTGGCGGTAAGGTTATAGCCCTTTCAGACAGTGCAGGTTATATAGTTGATAACGACGGTATCGACCTTGACCTTGTTATGAAGATTAAACTTGTCGATCGCGCAAGGATTAAGGAGTATGTAAAGACACGCACAAACGCAACCTACACCGAGGGTTGTGGCGGAATATGGTCCACAAAATGTGATATTGCACTACCCTGCGCAACACAAAACGAGCTAGATGGTGATGCTGCAAAAGCCCTTAAAGCCAACGGCTGTATGGCTGTTGCAGAGGGAGCTAACATGCCCTGCACACCCGAAGCTGTTGAGGTTTTCTTAACTTCCGGAATGTTATTCGGGCCTGCTAAGGCTGCTAATGCCGGCGGTGTTGCAACCAGTGGCCTTGAGATGAGCCAGAACTCACTACGCCTTTCATGGACATTTGAGGAGGTTGACTCCCGCCTAAAAGGTATAATGGTTAACATCTTTAAGGATGCATTCGATGCATCTAAAACCTGTGGTTGTGAGGGTAACCTTGTAGTAGGTGCAAACGTTGCCGGCTTTTTAAAGGTGTGCGATGCCATGATGGCACAGGGTGTTATCTAACCATAATTATCGAAATGGTCTCATTAGTTAAACTAGAAATTAAAGCCGCCCAAACGGGCGGCTTTAATGTTTATATTATTTAAAAGAATAAGAATCTATTTTTCCTTCTATCCTGCTGGCGCATATTGCTGTAATAATCAGCCTTAGCCCTGTACATATTTTGGTCTGCCTCGTCCATCTTTGCCGATAGGTCATCCGGCGATAAGCTAATAGCTGTACCGACTGATGCCACAAGAGTTTCTTCTTTAGATAGCATCGAGCAGAATTCGCCTACACGTTTATTAAATGTTGCTTCATCCTCCACGTTGTCTAAAACTATAAACTCATCTCCGCCTACCCTGTATGCATGGCTATCAAACACCTCCTTTAATAGGCTTGCACAACTTATTATAAGGGTATCTCCGTACGAGTGCCCATACAGATCGTTCGCCTGTTTTAGTCCGTTAATATCGATGTACATTAGACCTAAAAACCCGGGGTGATTCTCATAAAACTCTGCAACACCTGTATTAAAGCTATTTCTATTGTTAAGCCCTGTAAGGTCGTCATAGTGGCTTAATCTTTTAAATTTATTCAAGAGGTAGTATTTACAGTTATTTTTATTATTGTGCCCTGTAGCAAGATCATAAGCAAACTCATGGCAGCTCCCATAACCACAACTAAAGCAGTTAACCGATCTATCTTCCTTCGTCAACTTCCCAAGAGATATATATGCATTTTCCAGATTAACATCACCATGCATTTTATAATCAAAGCTTCTATCTACATATTCGCGCCTAAAATCCGAGAGGTTTAGCTTCTCGTCAAAAAAGCTCATAAGCTTGTCACTATCACATCTATCAAGTTTAGCTTTCTTAATATTAATTTGATAGTCAATCTGATTTATCCTTGCCTGCTTTGTGGTGCCGGTGCCAAGGTTGCAGCCATGTTCACAGTTAAGTGCATCGATTATAGTTGGTATTGGGTTCCCCTCTTTAATATCGATTAATAGTTCGTTAAAATAACTCCCTATATTCTTTATGCCTTCAATCTGCTTTATCCATACATCCTGCCCAAGATGATATTTAATATTTTCACTTAATCCCCCCGGCCTTGAAAACGTAAACCCTAACGAAGAATCGGTTATATCAAATTCTGTTTCGCTATAGTCATCAAGATTAATGTTATTATTTTTCAGCTGTTCAATTAGCTTTACAAAGGTAACATTATAATCAACAAGCCCATAGGTGTGCTCTGTTGTGCACTCCCGTTTTTTGCCTATACATGGGCTTATAAACACTATCTTATCATCTGTTCCAAGATATTTTTTTAGGTATGTTGCAAGACACATTAACGGGCTATGTATCGGCGATAACCTATCTATCAATTCCGGCCTGTATTTTTCTATATAGCTTACAATAACCGGACATGGCTGAGCGATAATTCCGGTTAATGATTTCTCATTTAGTACCTTAACATGACCCCAGCTGCAGATATCGGCACCAAGCGAAACATCATACACCTTATTAACACCAATAGATTTTAGATAACCTATAAGCGTTGGCACCGAAACTATATTATGATATGCGGCCGGTGCTATCACCGCAGTGATACTGTCTCCATCTTCTAAATCATTAAAAAACTGCGAGGTATCATCCTCGTAATCCCTCGCATCATGATCACAGATATTTATACATTCACCACAGGAAATACAGTATCCCGGTTTAATATAAACCTTGTTTTGCTCATTCTCGAAAAAAGCCTCGTTGGCTCTTGTTGGGCAGCTGAATATACATTTATTACACCCAACACACATCTTTTCTTTTGTGTGAACAAAGCTCGTCTTCTTATCCATTTTTGCTCCAACATATAAAACACATTATAATTATACTGTGTTTTATATAACCTGTCAAACCCAAATATATATATCTGCATAATGTTATAATATATAGTATTATTATAGTTTATTTCACCGAAAAGTTCAGGCCTTTTTGTCAGGAAGCTTCTATATTCCCACACAGTATTTTTTCATGTAATCATCCATCTGTGCGGCTAGGTGCCTATATTCATCTGCCTGTGAGAGATATTCCCTAACATCGGTTACATCTATTATCGAGTGTACCTTTATGCCATATTCCTCATATATTTCCATAGTTGCACTTTTATCGGAGCCTGTGCCTATCTCGCAGCGGTTAACCGATATAAACATATCCTCTACCTTAGCATCGGCAATGGATTTAAGTATCGGCATTACCTCCCTAATAGCAGTTCCTGCCGTAATAACATCCTCTACAATTATTATTTTTTCCCCTGCTTGCGGCTTGTAGCCGATAAGGCTGCCACCTTCACCGTGATCTTTTTCCTCCTTACGATTAAAAAAGAAAGGTTTATCTATCTTATGGTTATTATAGAGCGAGCAGGCTGTTGTAGCAACAAGCGGTATGCCTTTATAGGCCGGCCCAAACATACAATCAAAATCGCCGCCGGTAGTTTCTTTAATTAAAGCCGCATAGTATTCCCCAAGCTTTGCAAGGTGTTCGCCGGTACGATAGTTGCCGGTGTTTACAAAGTACTGTGTATTGCGCCCACTCTTCGTTACAAACTCACCAAACCGAAGCACTCCTGCATCCAACATAAACTCTATAAATTCTTTTTTCTTTTCATTTAACATTTTAAACTCCTTAATATTTTATAGTATACAGGTGCAAAACACACCTGTTTGTACGTGGCTGGTTATAATTTACGCGAATAGTAATAAACTTATTGCCATAACTCCCATACCGGCTACAAACCCATAAATTGAGTTATGATGTTCGCCATACTCCCTTGCTGTAGGAAGTAGCTCATCTATCGATATAAACACCATAATTCCGGCGACCGATGCAAATACTGCCCCAAATAATATATCGTTCATTATAGGCATTAAGATCAACCACCCTATAAGCGCCCCTATCGGTTCTGCAAGGCCGGACAAAAAGGAGTATAAAAAAGCCTTCTTTTTCGATCCGGTAGCCTGATATATCGGAACCGAAACAGCAATGCCCTCCGGAATATTATGCATGGCTATTGCAACAACGATAGGAATTGCAACCCCCGGTTCCTGCATGGCAGAGATAAAGGTTGCAAGACCCTCCGGAAAATTATGTATGGCTATTGCAAGTGCGGTAAACACCCCCATACGCATAAGTTTACTGTCGTTGTTATCTACGCTCTTAACCTCATGAGGGTTTTTCTCGGCAGGTATCAACCTATCTATAAGCCCGATAACAAATATTCCCACAAAGAAAAACACTACCGTAAGAATATAACCGTTTTTATCACCAAGCTCTGCAGATAGTGAGTCTTTAGCCTTAATAAATATCTCCACCATCGATACATAGATCATTATACCGGCTGAAAACCCTAAGCTAACCGATAAAAATTTTCTGTTTGTAGACTTTGAAAAAAAAGCAATAACACTTCCTATTCCGGTAGAAAGCCCGGCAAAAAGTGTAAATGCAAATGCAACCAAAATATCTGCCATTACCCCTCCTAAAATATAGTAGCTATTATAAACATACTATGCAAAAGTTTTAATATACGCTAATGCAACCATTAATTACAAAGGCCTAACTAAGCCCTTTATTTTTCCATCTACCGCCGGCATAACAGATATATGTAATTACTGCACCTACTACCCAACTAATTAACATAGAGATGAACACGCTTTCATTCATGCCGTTAGGGTTGCTTTCACTTATCGTTAAGAATGCCAACAGGTAGGCAACCGGCACGCGCAAAACAACAGAAATAAATAACGAAATCCACATTGGTGTCATCGTATCACCTGCACCCCTTATAACACCGAGCAGGCTTTGAAGTACGGCCATTGCAATATAACCGGGGGCTAAAATACGCATCATACGCATACTTAGATCGACAAGTTCCGATGTTGTAGTAAAAAATGCCATTAGATACTGCCCGAACAATAACAGCAAGGCAGTAATTACTACCGAGCAAGCAACTGCAAACCATGTTCCGTATTTTGCACCGGTCATCACCCTATCCATCCGCTTTGCACCAATGTTTTGTGCG
>CAYJOX010000013.1:0-1571 GCA_964371915.1 uncultured Oscillospiraceae bacterium | reverse complement strand
TTTCCGAACGACATGTTAGGCATCATTGCAAAGCTATCTATTCGCATTACAATTATGTTTGCCGCTATAAACATCTCACCAAAGCTATTTGTCAACGATTGTACAACTATCATTGCAAGGGACAAAATCATCTGTGTTAAACCTGCCGGCAAGCCTAATCGAAAAACAGTAATGAAATGATATCTTTTCATCTTAGGTTTTTTTAAATTGATAGAAAAGAGATGTTTCATCTTAAAAAGTTTATTAAGGCAAAGTATGCCGGATATAAGCTGTGCGATACCGGTTGCTAGTGCAACGCCGGCAGCGGCCATATCAAAGTATATTACAAAAACTAAATCGAGTACAATATTAATAACTGTGGAAATTAAAAGGTATTTGAGAGATGAAATTGAATCACCAAGCCCACGAATAATTCCGGACAAAACATTATAAAGAACCATGCCAATATTGCCTACCGTTAATATTATCAGATAATAATAGCTTTGTGTTATAATGCTTTCAGGGGTTCCTAACAACTTTAAAAGCGGCATCATAATTATAGGGCTTATAGCAGACAGCACCAAGGAGCAAACTATGCATAGCACTATGCAACACTCTACAGTGGCAGATAAATTATACCTATCCTTGGCCCCCAGATATTGCGAAACCATAATCCCGGACCCGATAGATATACCGATAAAAAATACGATTAATAGGTTTAAAATTGGGCCTGCACTTCCAACCGCAGCAAGCGCATTATCGCCGCTAAACCTGCCAACAACAATGCTATCCACTGTATTATATAGCTGCTGTGCAATATTCCCAATAAGCATCGGTATCATAAAGACTATTATCTTCTTTAACGGGTTTCCCTTTGTTAAATCAATAGGCTCAAAAAATTTCCTTATCATACCCTCCTTTGCTTTAACTTTATACCCTTTCAATTCTAACATGTAACGTTAAAAAATTCAATACATAAAGAGCTATAAAAAAGCTCCTGTACTATTTAAATCGATCTGCATGGGACAACACAAAAAAAACATTGATAAATATATAAAAAAATGGTATATTAATATACATATAGAGTTTGAGAGGTAAGTTATTTCTACACAAAGTATTTTAAGTGTCGGAATCGATCTTGGCACATCTACTACTCAGGTTGTTTTTAGTAGGCTAGAGATGAAAAACATGGCCTCATTCTTTTCGGTGCCTCAGGTAAATATAGTAGATAAAGAGGTTATATACACAGGTACTGTACATAACACTCCGCTTATCGGACGAAACCTAATCGATGCCGAGAAGATAAGAGAGATTGTTTTGCATGATTATAATGATGCGGGTATAACAGCAGGGAGCCTTTCTACCGGTGCGGTTATAATCACCGGTGAATCGGCACGAAAGGAAAATTCACGCTCGGTGCTTTGCGCCCTTAGTGATCTTGCCGGTGAATTTGTGGTATCAACAGCAGGCCCCGACCTCGAGGCTATTATTGCCGGCAAAGGGAGCGGTGCATGGCAGTACTCACTCGATAACGGCTGTCTTGCTGTAAACATTGATATCGGAGGTGGCACGGCGAATATAGTGCTTTTTAA
>CAYJOX010000012.1:0-17648 GCA_964371915.1 uncultured Oscillospiraceae bacterium | reverse complement strand
CCGTTTGCTGCAAGACATACTCCGCAATCCTGCTTATATTCCATATGGCGGATACGGCAAGCACACTGGTTTTGGCAGATAATCTCGCGTGATTTAAGCATCTCGAGATAGTTTTCTGCCGGCAGTAATCCTGGGATATCCTTTACCGTATCGTATTTAGGTATTATCCTAACCGCACTACCCTTGCCCTTCTTCAATCTTTCGTCTGTTGCTTTTTCCTGGAACGGAGCAAACTCCTCCTCAACCATAATGCCTATGAGTTTGTAATAGCCATGGCCGTTGCGCTCATACCAGCGCTTGCTATTTTGAAGGTCTATCCAGTGCCCACGGCTACGGGTGACATGTGGCCCTCTTTTTCCGCGCGAGAGTATATCGCCATTATAGAAAGAATCCTCTATCTGTTTACGTATAAACTCGGGCGAGAGCCCATGCTCCTTTTGCACCCTTTCTACAAACTTATCCGAAACGCCTCTGTAACCGTATTCCGGTATCCAGTCCTCATCCGGAAGTGCTAATAGCACCTTACATCCGTCCGCTGTCATCTTGTGGGCAAGCAACCATGGCCAGTATTTAGAATCCTCAAGCTCCTCTGCAATTGTCTTTATAACCGCCCGATAGAGTTTCATATCCTCGTCGCTTATCTCCTTGCCGAGGATTTTATTTACCTCGGCGAGTGTTTCATCGCTCATCTTGGGGTATTTAAGCATCGTATCCCTCCTTTTTATTAATCTAAAAATGATGTTGCCATTTTTTTACCCTTATCTTTATCATCATTCGGCATAATATAGTTGCCGTCATAATCTTTGGCATATCCTAAAAGGGCTTCCGGCGGGTCTACAAGCTTCATCTTTAAAGCGCCTGTCGGACATGTCTCTACACAACATCCACAGCCAAGGCATTGATCCTCGTTTACATATATATCCTCACGGCCGAGGTCTCGATAATACTTCATCTGTATTGCCTCTACAAGGCATCTTTTCTTAACACAGATATTGCAGTGAATACATTTTTCAATATCTATCTCGGCTCTAAAGCGTGAGCGACTATAGTAATCCCATATCTTATGTGTACCACCGGTAAGTACGGTGTGTCGTACCGTTGCACATGCATTTGGTGTGCAGTTGCAGAATATATCGCCCAGTGAATTTATATCGTCGGTATTTTTCTGCATCGAGAAGAAGGGTTCTTTTTTGCCAGCCTCTCTGATATAATCCATCGCCTCGTCGGCAGTCATCTCTACACCGGCGCCCATATCTATCGAGTACTGGCCGAGGGTATTTGCAGCAAAACATACGCCGACATCCTGCTTGTACTCCGGATAACGCAATCTACATGCACAGCTGTTACGGGCAATTATCTTTCGGGTTTTTAGCATCTCCATATAGTTCTCTGCCGGAAGTAGCCCCGGTATATCCTTTACCGTGTCATATTTAGGCACTACACGTGCAGAGCTTGCCTTGCCATCTTTAAGGCGCTGGTCGGTAGCCTTTTCCATTAGAGGGGAGAATTCCTGCTCTACCATTATGCCTATAACCCTGTAGTATGCCGGGCCGTTACGCTCTATCCATTTATGGCTGTGTTGTAGGTCTATCCAATGGCCACGGCCAACCGTAACCCTAGGGCCTTTTTTACCTACCGCAAAAATATCTCCGTTATAATAGGAATCCTTAATCTGTGCTCGGATAAATTCCTCTGTAAGCCCATGCTCCTTTTGCACTCTTTGTACAAACTTATCCGATACCCCATTATCCCCACACTCCGGTGTCCAATCCCCATCCGGGAGTGATAATAGCACCTTACATCCATCGGCGGTCATCTTATGGGCAAGCAACCATGGCCAGTATTGTGAATCAACAAGCTCCGTACCCATAATATTTATTACAGCCTTGTAAAGCTTCATATCTTCTTCGTTAATATCTTTGCTAAGTAGCTCGTTAACCTTCGCTAACATTTCATCATCCATCTTTGGATATTCCAGCAATATCATAACACATAGTCTCCGTTAGGTATTAATTAATATACTCAATTAACAATTGAACTTATGCATATATAGTATCACTTTACACCAAATAAATCAAGTATATTTTTGCATTTTATATTTAATGTATATTAAACATCGGCACACAAATGTTTAATATTATTCCATTTTGCACAATATCACAGTCAAAACGCAGTCTATTTTAACATATATTTACCTAAAACTGCTCGAGTCTTTCTATCTGCATTAGCAGATGTCACAAAAAGCCCCTCCCATTTTCTATGTTTTACAACTTTGTATGCATCGAAGCAGATAACGGCTTTTCAAAGATCAAGCATTTAATTGGTTTAATATTGCAATTAAAATAAATTAATAATAATCTACTGAGTAATTGCTATTCTCTATTGGCCGAAGTATAATTTTTGGCAAGCAGGAGCGAAAGGATATAATCCATAGCGATGGATAGATACTACAGGCGGCCATCTATCAAACCCTGCCTAGCTGTTATCGGATTGGCATTGCATGGTAATTTTCAATAGATAAAAGCACCGGCTTTGTCGGCCGGTGCTAAACATTGGCAGAAAGGCTATGCCTCGCATTTCCATATTATCACTATTTTATATCGCATACCCCATGGCTCTAATCTGCTCATCACTGAGCCCCTGTGCACGTAGCCTTGCAACTACCGATGTGCCGGCAGACATTGAACCTATTGCGCTAATTGCCTGTTGCACGATATCGGAATCTACGCCGGGGGTAGACATTAGCTCCATTAAATTGTTGCTTGTGCTGTTTTGAAAATCCATCACCTTACTAGAAAGTGCCGCCTCGTTTTGCGCCTTTTGGTTTGCCGCATCGTTAAGCACATCGCCTTTGTTTCGGTTAAAGGTATTAACAAGTTGGTTAACCGAGTTCTCGTATTCGCTGTTAATTCCCATCAGGGAGGTTTCGGAAACGCCCCCTCCCCCTACCGCAAGCGCCGCCTGCGGCATGGCAGTAAGCGCCTTCTCTTTACTAATGTAGGATTGGCGTTGCTGATCTATCCTATCCTGATCCATCTGCTCTATTGCATAATCTGCGTTGCGGTCTATCGCGGCGTTTGCAACGTTCATCTGGTCACGCAGGCGCTTTTCTGCGGCGATCTGCTGCTGTAACAGCATTGATATAATTGCATCTGCAGAGGAGCCGGAACTTTCGGCTGCCGTGGCAGAGGATGAGCCCCCTGCACTTTTTCCACTTTTAGAGCCTGTGTAGTTATTACCATAGTACCAATCTAAATAACTATCATTAGGGCTGATATCATCTAGCCTTTTATCATATTCGTGCGCCTGTAGCTGCCCCATAGGAAGTGTCATAATATACCCCTTTCTTATCTAAAATTTTGATCCATCTTATCCTTAATCTTCTTTATAATATCTCCTAAAAAATCCGGTAGCGGCACCCCTCCCCTATCAAGATTCTCGAGAATAGATATAAGCTCGTTAAGTATCATCCATACACAAACTATGCTTGTAATGAGTATTCCGCCAAAAAAATCTTCCTCTACCCCTATAACCGGCAGCCCCTGCGCTATAAGTATATCAAGGATAACGGCAACAACAACCGTAAATATATACTGAACCTTTTTGAATATACCTGCAATACCTATACGGCTTTCAAGCTCGCCGTTCATTGCAGCGGCAGTAACTCCGGTAACCCAATCAAACATAATTGCAGTTAATGTTAAAATTAGAATAACCGTAATGTTGCTAAAAGGTGCAAGTGCCGTGCCAAGCCCTACTGATACCATAATTAACCGACCTTTCATGTTAGTCATATATCCCCCTACCAAATATTTCCTTTTTTCTGTGCTTCATCTAAACTCTCAACAATAGTAATCATCTGCGTTATTGTTTCTTGCAAGGTTGCCATAACGCTTTTAAGCGCCTGCATGTCCATAGAGGTTTCCTGCTGTTCATCCTGTGCATTTATCTCGTTTGACCTGCTGGCAATTTCTGTAAATTTAGATTCAAGGTATGGCCCGGGGCAGGCTGTGGCGGCATACTGTTTGTGCATAGTAAGGTTTTTACCTACCACAAGCTCACCCAGCTTGTTACGCCTGGCAATATCGGCAACAAGCGCTATAACACTTTCAATAGATTCATCGCTAACCGGCCAATCCGGTGCGCCGCCACTGTTTGCAACCTCTATAGTAACTGCCCTACAGTTAGAATCCCAGTTTCCGTTTGTCCAAGCAACATCTCCCTCCGTTACATAGCAGGCGATATCCCCCCCGTTAACCCCATAGTGGGATGAGCCGTTGCGTGCAGGGTTTTGCCAAAGCTCGCCACACCGCACTACAGAGAGATTCCCTGCCATATGGTGCAGAGTTATTTCCATAATATGGGAAAATTTACTTCTACCTGCCGTGAAATTGCTTTCATCTGCCGGTATTATCTTCGTGGCTAAAGCCGAAACGCTCATTATTACCTCCTATCTTTTAAATATGTTTGCTAAGCTGTACCATAGTTGATATAGTCTATTGATATACCGTTTATCCACGGAAATGCATCTTGGAACGACATCTGAGATCCGGCTAGGTTATTAACCCTACAGCCGGACACATCGACAAATATAAATGCCGGAGTTGGAATAGCGGCAAATATCTGTGCTGTATAGTTTGTAAATTGTGTATCGTCTAGATGTATAACATTATTTATTGTAGTTAAACGGCCGCTCGCGGTAACTGTAGCTGCGCTGTGTATATATATCCATTGCATTATTGCACTATTGTTAGTGAAACGAATTACATTATCGCTAAACAGCCTGTTACTATCTATGTTCTCTGTAATGAATCTAAACACATTGTTTACCTCGGTAACAGTAATACCATTGCCTATCGCTTCTAAAGCATCGTTAAACAGGTAGGATATTTTTTGGCTACTCGCCACCGTGTTTCTATTAAACATGGTTTTTTGATTTACAAGCGAGGTTATTGGTGTGTTGATTATAATGTTTTGATTTTCAATCTTGAGGGCACCCCTAGCAAAATAGGCAATGGTTCCGGCTTCTATCGGTTCTAAAACATAACTATTAGGTAGTTTGATAGCTATTGGCTCAATAGTGTTAGTTAGAAAAACATCTAATGGAGCTGTCTCGTTTTCGTAGCCCTTGCCTTTACAGGCAACAATATGGTTGTCGGAAAACACAATTCCGGTGTCAGCATCTATTCCATTAATGGCAAAACATGCTCTATCGGCCTGTACAAAGCAATCATTATTTTTAAAAACTATGTTCTTGGTCGGTAAAGCTGTTGTGACGGTGCCTAACGTTATGCCTAATGTGCTTGATGTACGGGGGCCATCGTACATTATCATTGTATTATTTTCTATTGTTATGTTTTCAAGCTTTGAGTTTGGCATACCGACGGCAATAATCTCATCATGGCAAACCTTTTCCATATAACAGTTACGTAATATAGCGTTAGTTCCACTACCCTCGCCCCAGATATCCCTTGCCATGTAACACAAGCCAATAGGCCCATCGTGCATTAGGTACATGTCGCAGTTTTCTACGGTTACATTGTTGTAATCGCCGAGCAGATCTATATTCGAGAAATCGTGGTCTGTATCTAGGGCCAAGAACTCAGGCGTTGTGAAAATATCACGGTAGTTACCTGCAAGCACATTATCAGCAGTCTTTTTAACAGGCTTAGGGCCCACACCCCAAAACTCAGAATTTTTAATTAATACGTCTGTAGCTGCCATTACTTGTAGTTGATACCTTAAATTTGTTACCTTGCGTGTCTGTGCTGCACGCATATTAAGATTATCATAAACAATATTGCTAGCATCCCTAATCATAACAGCTCTTGTTTCAGATGCAGAGTCAGGAAACAGGTTGTTTGTTAGTAGTGTGCTTCCATTTCCGTTAAGAGTTAAATTTGAAACCTCTACATTGATCACAGCTTTTTGTAAAAAGTGTTTTGTTTTCGGGAAATTTAACACCGATAATCCACTATCTATTGCCGCCTGTATGGCCGGTTGGCTATCTACGTTGATAGCGTTTATGTCTCCGTTGGATACATCTACCGGCACCGCGCCAAACTGTAAAACATTCATGACACTATTTACATTAAGCTTTGCAAAGGTTCCGTTTGCAAGCGCAAAAACAGCAATATCATCAGCTGTTCCGGTTTCCTCAACGGTATAACTTGCGCCTCCCCCATCTCCGGCCGAATAAAACCCTGCTGTGTTAAGCGTTGCTCCTATTTCGGGAGAGGTTAGCTTTAAATCTGCAATGCTATTAATTCTTTCCTTGCCTTTTTGCGGCTGTAGTATCCACTCTTTATTGCTGTTTAAGATGTAATCGCCTCCCGTGGCTATAACCCTACACCTGCTACCCATCGGGTAGATACCAGGTATGGTAAGCATATCATCGACGACGTCTGCAATAAGTTCACAGATATTACCTTTATCACTGATACCTTTTTTCTCTATATACATAAATCCACCTACCCCTGTAACACCCATTCTTTATTGCTGTTTAGTATGTAATCTTCTCCGGTAGCTATAATGCGGCAAACGCTACCCATCGGGTATGCCGTTCCTACAGCCGCTAAATCTGCCCCCGTGTCCGCAACAAGAGAGGTTACATCACTATCTCTGCTTATTCCCAACGTTTCTCTAAACATATCAACTCCTTTTAATCAACTATCTCACCCGATAACCAAACCCGTTGTATTGCTGCCGTTACATTTGGTTTAGATGTTGCGCCGGCACACATTGCCATAACATACATATCCCCTTCAATATCTTTTATGTCTAACACGCTAACACCTTTTTCACTAACTACAATTCTCTTTGTCATTAATCCGGTGCTATCAGTTTGTTTTGTCTCATTAACACCAAGGTAATAACTAAGTGCAGTACTGCTTTGTGCAATCTCGAACCAAACAGAATTATACCCGCTTACATCTATCGCCTCATCGGTTACAGCGGCGGTAACTCGTGCCGAAGCTCCCCCTGCATAGTTTGCGGATATGTTAATAGTTTGCGTTACATTAAATCCGCTTGTGCCCTGCCCGTTAGTGGTATAGCTTGCCTGCACCCAAGACATGGGTAGGGCACCGTTGTCGAACAAACTGTAATCCACAAAGCTAAACTGCTTCCATGCACCACCGGTAAATATCTTCGCTTCTTTTGATATCCATGTTCCGCCTATGTACTGGCTGGCTGTAGAAGGGGATATTTCTACCCTATGCTTTTTCGCTATGCTAAAAGAGATGTTTCCTACAGGGTTTATTGCAATCCAAACAGCGCCCTCAAACGGTGTCAGAAATCCATTATGTTTCTCTATCGAATAATCGGCAATAGCGGTATCGGTATTAATCCAGATAGTATTTTCGGTCGGATTAATCGGCTCGGTGGTGTCCCCGATAACTTTATAATTAAGGGCGGCACCACCCGTATTAAAATTTACCGTGTTGTTACCCACATCTAGGATAAAGCTATACCACCTTCCGGTAACAAGCTCTATCTCTGTTTCATCGCCGAGAACAACACTGCACTCTGTATCGTTTACCATAAAACTGCCAACCGTAGCGGAGGTGGATGCCTTAAAGTTTGCGGTAACGCCTATGCCGGTTAGGGTGTGTTTACCGTTTACCACGGTATGCGTATACCCGCCTATGCCGTTATCGGCAACAACTGCCCGTTGAGCAACGGTTGCAGTATCCGCCACGAGTGCGCTATCGGCGAGGCTAGCATGCTCTGCCGTGCCCGCACGGTCGGCAAGGTCTACCACCCCATCCGAATCGGTGTCGTAGATACTGCGGTACATGTCGCCACCGCCACCGCCGCCACCGCCGGTAGAAATAATGGTTATACTGCCGTCCGGATTCTTTGTAATTACCACATTCTCGCCAGGCAGAACACTATCCTGATCTAGTGCACCTATCTTCTGTGCGGTTAAGGCGTGCGGGTTATTATTATCGGCTTTGTGCGCTGAAAATTCAGAGCCTAAGGTGTTATGACGCTGAGCGATAAGTCCTCCCAGCCTGTCAAATATTTCCTTATTATCCTGTACACTGCCCTCAAGAATATCCGGCGCACTGCTCACGCTATTGGCAGAAATTTCCTCCGGTGTAATTGTGTAGCTACTCATACTGTTTTCCCCGTTAAATAATAGTTCTTTTCTATCTGCACCAATGCAAAATTATTTTTTTCCACATTACTTTCCAGCTCATACTGCAATGTGCGATACTTCTTTGCCCGCACCCTCAGCGGTTGTGGCCTTGTGGCTATACTGGAATTAAAATCAAGCCTGTTAAAATCTACCCTTGCAAAATTAAATCTGGATGCCGATAGCGTTATCTCCTGTACCGAGGCAAGCTCGCCCTCATCGGTATTTAGCCTTACCTTAACGGTACTTACCGAGAATGGCTTAAGCGCAATAGATTGCCCTTTTTTACCTAAGGTTTTTCTAAATGCACTGCTACCATCATCGTCCTGTTTTGTTTTAACTAGGTATCTTATCGGCCTCTCATCATCTAGATAGTCATCCATAGTTCCGCTATCACTAAAGATACATAGTTCACCGTTTGCGTTACCAAAATAAAGTTTATCACCGTTTGTCATATAGCAACTTGGGTCAAACCCCTGCCAAAAATACCCATCATAAACCCCCTGCTTTTGTCGGTCTATCACCTCACCGCGCCGCATATCCAGCACATAGGTATTACCATTTATTGACAGAAGATAATAACCACCCCACGCAGTTGCTACTGCATCTTTAAGGTTTGGCTCGGCAGTAAGGTGCGGGTCTACCCAGTAGGAGCGGTTTTGAAGGGTAGCCTGTTGGCTTATCACATCCGATACTATGGCGTAAACACCGGTAGCGGATAAAAACACCGGTTCATCCAGCACGGTTGCAAAGCTATGTGGGGATATTGCACCCACCCCTACCATGCCTATATTGGTTGTAAAGTAGGTTTTCTCCTCGGTTATGGTACCGCTGCGCATATACACCGTAACATCCTGCTCGTTTTGCTCCTTAAGTAGTGCAAGATTGTTAAAATATTTAAGATAACCTACAATTGCTGTGTTATCGTTTCCACTTATGCCATAGTTAAGATCGGGGAAATAGTTTGGTTGGTGAGGCTCACTCCACCAATCGTAGGATTTGTAATTTATGTTACCGCTGAAAAAACACCTAAGCGCACCACCCACGCCGTACTCTTCGCATATAGTACAACCGGTAATTTTTTCTATATTACCCTCTACCGTCTTGTAGTAGGTGATAAACAGATTATCGGTACCGTCTACCGGCGGGTTTGGCGGCGCTGTGTTAAAGGTTAATTTCCCCGTTTCTCTGTCTACAGTAAAACCTAGCTCACCCGCAATCCCCTCGGTATAATCCGCCTCACCATCGGCTAAAATAAGCTTTACCATTATAGGTGTTTCATCAAGTTTTTTAGAGGGTAGCTGAAACGTTTTATTCGAACCATCACCATAGGCTTTATGTACCCTTGCCGGCTGTAAAAGATTTACAGCTTCCAGAACCGTGCCCCCACCGGTATATGCTGCCGCTATAGTAACCACCGGTATATATGCAATACTTGTCACATCTGCAACGGTAAAAACATCATCCTCGGCATCGATATACAGATATCTTCCTCCACCTATTATAAAGCCTAGCGTTTTTAGCCCTACCGGATCTTGCGGTGCTACTAAAAACTTTTCCTGATACTGCGAAAAGAATATCACCGTTTTAGAATCGGGCATATCGGAAAAGATTTTAAGGTAGTCATCTCCACTCGAAACCCAAAGGTTATTCCCCTCATGCACAAAGGTTCTAAACCCTCCCCCTACAAATCCGTGTTTAATGCAGTATATAGCACCCTCAAATTTTTTTATTACCTTACGCCCCTCCAACGTCCCCCTTGTGTAGCTAATCATATTAAGGAGTTCCGGGCAGCGATTTTCAGAGCAGGTAAAGGCATCATGCACATAATCGACTCCACGCCAGTCGTTATATCTTGTTATAGATGCCTTTGCGGGTTTAGCCTCTACAGGATTTTCGTTTGTAAATATAGGCATAGTTAAAACCTCTCATTCACAAAGTATTCTACCGGATTATCGGCATTTCTCGCACCCTGTTTAAGGGCAACCTTCGTTCTATAGTTGTAGCCGGCACGCTCTACCGAAACCTCGCTCTCGTCTATAAGGTACTCGGCATACAGCTGCTCTAAAAAGGCGTAGTAAAGGTCTGGTGCTATATCTATCTCGGTGCTATCCTTTGTTACCTCTTTAAAATGCCGCTTGTAATAGATAGTTTTTTGTGAGGGGCTGTTTTTCAGGCGTATAATATTCCCATGCCTATTGGGGATAATGTCATAATCTGTCAGCGGCTTTATCCTGCCATCTATACTGCTCTCCGAAAACTTGGTTTCTATAAAGGAACAGAACGGATAGGATATAGATTCGTCAGGGTTAACAATCTTTGTCAGTTCGAGAAAATCGTATTCTATCATATCGGAGTGTTGCGGTATATCATCAACCTCTTCGGATAGCAGGCGGTCATACATCGCTATAGCACGCACCGAAAACTGATACTCCCCAAAAAACTCTATACTGCTTACCCCTTGCAAAAAACCTCGGTAGGGTGTAAACTCGGCCGTATTAAACTCTGTTACCTTAACATTTCCTGTGGATACAACCCTAAAACTCCCCTCACCGCAAACCTCAAAGTAGTATGATTTTGCATCGGCGGTAAATGTAGGGCTTGTTCCAAAAACTATCAACGTTTCACCTGGTGGGTTCGCTAAGATGTTTTCCAGCGGCGCCCCATCGACAACATATTTTGCTGTATAGCGCTCGGGAAAATTCGAGTGCACATAGTCGAGAGCTTTATTGGCAGAGGTATAAAAATACTCTACCTTGTCACTATCCTCCTGCGCATCTACATATGAAAAAAGGTCTTTTTTAAGCTTATCTAATGTAATCATAACATCTCCTATCGGTTGCCCCGATTATGGGGTATGTAAATGTATAGCCGCGCACACCCCATAACCGGTCAGCCTATCGGGCAAATCTATTATAGCTCGGTTCCACCTGTGCTTCCGCCTATTGCAAAGGCCCTAAAGTTATGGAACATTGCAGAGAATCTGCTGCGCCCTGCAATATCAAGGTTATGTGTTCTGGGAAGTATGGAGGTAGAGGTTTCAAGTGGTATCCTATCGCCCCAGATTGCACCTCCTGCCATCTCATTAAAATCGAGATCGGCAATAATAAACTCGGTATCGCTTAGGTGCCCGTTAAGCATCGGGGTGCATAGCACTCTCCATGTGCCAAACAGGTAGTTAAACCCATTGTTCGGGCTTTCCGGGTCTTTATCGGCCCCTATAACCTTAAACACATCCTTTTTAAGTTTGGAAACATTTGGAATTATTATTGTGTTAGGCGTTACACCGCTGATATCCCCCTTATCGTCCACAAAGTTTTCCATCTTAGTGGATATTTCGCTTAAAACATCCTCAGAAAAGATGTTAGAAAACTTGTTAGACTGTGTATCATCGGCATCCAGCTTTGATGGATGTGCTGTGCTAAACAGTGCTACACCATCGGCCGATTTAGCGTTAATCGCTAGGTTAGCGCCCGCAGAATTTTGCAGGGTTAGCTCTCCGGTTTTACCGGCGCCCAGCATTGCGGCACGAAACTTCTCACGGCTACGGTAGTAGGAGCGTGCATACATACGGGCCTTTTTCTTTATCTGGGAGGTAATATTATCCTCCATCATAGTTTTGCTTATCTCTACCGAGTTTGTCCACTCGATAAATTCGATATAGCTGGAAAATCCTTCCTTAACCTCGCCGGTTGCATAGTTTGTTCCTTCGGCTGTCGGAAGAAAATCCCCTACGCCTATCTCATCGGTATATTTCATGCCAAACCCATCTGCATTCTCTACGGAGAACACCGGCTCAAGCACCGAAAATTTACCTACAAAATCAGCCTCGGCATCGTTAATTATTTTATAAACCGGAAAAAGGGATTTCCCCATAAATGTATCCATCAAACCACTATCGGTCTTAATAAGTGCCATAATTAAACTCCTTTCCTGTTACTATTTCTTAGCGGTGGATTTGCTCCGTAAATCCTTACCTTTTTGCACCTCGGGCTTCGACTGTGTCTTTTGGGGGTAGGGTGCCTTAACATCCTTAGCGCCGCCTGAGTTAACACTGCCAACATAGTTTTTCATATTATACTCCTTCTCTGCTAATATCTGCTCATCATCTGTTTACGGTAGTCTGATAGTGCCTCGGCATGGGATATTCCGTAACGTTCATACTCTTTTAGTACATCTCCCGGCACATCCACAGCGCCGGATTGCCTTGCGCTTCCCACTGCTTTTATATGGGATATACCCGGCTCTCCCTTATCTTGTTCCTTAGCAAATGTTTTGTATATCTGCTGTGGGGTAAATCCCGCTCTTATCATTACCACCAGCCGGCTTACATCCTGTGCCGAAAGGTCGGCAAAAAAGCATGGGTCTTTCGCATGGCAATAGTCGGTCGCCAGCGTTGTCTTTTGGTTCCACTGTAATGTATGTAGCTGCTGTTGTAGCTCATCCATCAACATGGCCTTTCGGATAATGTCGGGCGCAACCCCTGTGTTATCCGCCTCACGCTGCACATCTGCCTCGAACTGTTGCCTCTTATTCTGCATTATAACTTCCTGGGCATTGGCAATCCGCACATCAAGGTTCTCACCCGATACACCGAGGCTACCGATAAGGGCTTCTATCTCGCCCTCTCTTTTTCTCATCATCTCGATAGTCTTTTTACGGTCGGCATCGGCATATCTACTGCGCTCCTCCTTGGTCTGCGGCCTTTTTCCCCCTGCCGCCTCCTCGCTCCGGCTACCATCGGAGCTTTCAGCCGACTGCTCATCAAGCAGCGGCTCGCTTGAAACGATGGAGTTTTCAGCCGTCTCCTCGGCAGCCTGCATTGCAAGCGGAATAAGTTTCTCTGTCTCTTTTCTCTTCATAATACTCTCCTTGAATTTTTAGGCGTTTCTGCCAATATCTATATAAAAACCGATGAAGCCTGCCTTCAAACGGTTGATATATTATGGCTATAGCTGGTACTCTTTACCGCATTCACAACGTGCAAACTGCTGTGTGTCTACCTCGTATAGCTCTACCCCTATCTTATAGGAAACCTCACCTGCCACCGTCTCACTAATCATCTGCCCGCACTCACAAAAAAGCACCGTGCTTTGTAGCCCCATCGGCTCGGCCCCGCCGAATCTCGGCTTGTTGTGCTCCTTGCAATCGGGGTTAACACAGCTTATAACCGCAAGGGTATACCCCTGTGTCGGTGTATCGGGGTTATCGTCGTTCTCATATGCGATAAAGGAGCGCTGAATCCTAAGGCTTGCGGTATTGCAATGCTCACATACATCGTTAGGTGGGCTAATAGCCTTTAGTGCTTTTAGGTTCATCGAACTTATCCTCCATCTTGCTTTCGGCCGCCTTTTCCTGTAACATTATCGTGTTTTGTTCCTTTTCTATCTGTTGCTCCCAAAACTCCACCTGCCGAGAGGAACCGGGGAAATCCAGATACTGCCGCTCACGCCATACATTAAGCCGCGCCTGTGTAGTGGATGGGTCACCGTATAGTCCGGCCGAGAAATCCTGTGATATATACTGTAATATCTCGCTACGGTTATTCGGGTTCACCCCTGTTTCATCTACCGAGAAGATAAATCTATCCTCAAAAAATATATTTCCATTTTTATCCATCTCTAAAAAATCGCTTCGCTTAAAGCTGTATCCTTCACCGGTGGGGTTGTCCCTGTCACTATACATTCGCTCGTCATCATCAAAGGCTAGCATAGCCTCAAATATTGCCCTGTATATCTTTGAGTAGAAGTGGTTTTTTAGCGAACCGAGAACCCTTTTAACCCCGGCACTTTGAGCAATTTGAGCCTGTTTTGCTCTTCCACTAAGTGCGGTTACATCCTGTTTACCCTGAAAACTATCGGTAACGGCAAGCACAGCCTTTGCATATTGGTAGGATTTATCAAGCACATTATAATCCTGCTGTGAGTTAAACTCAAAAGCTATTGTGCGCATCATAGCTAGCTGATCCGGTGCCTCTACCGAGAGGACACTGCCCATAACATTCGTAAGCTCAAAGCTCATGTTTTCAGGTTTTGTCATTATATAGCCAGAATTTACCATTTTTTCCAATATTTTGGTAGAAGCAATATTCATCCCCTCCTGCAAGGATCTAATCGCCTCGCAATCACTCTTTCCAAAAAGCTGGCCCGCCACCGTACCGTTCTGTCTTATACATACCGGTGCACAGCTTATATTATAGTAAGGAATTATTCTCGGTTTTGTTGCAAGTTTAAAATCCTGTATAATCTCACCGGTTGTGGGGTCTATCGTTTTTACCTCCTGCATAACGGGCTCACCGTCATCGTCAACTACCGGCAAGGTATTATCTATAGTGTGGTAGGGTGTCTGCAAAACATTTTTAAGCACCGTCCCCTCACGGGTTCTAAGCTCGGATTTTTTGCTACCGCAGCTACAAACCTCCCCCATCACCTCGCCGCATTTAAGGCAGATATTATCTTTGCGGGCAAAATAGTTATCAAGATTTACAAGCTCGGTGTTTCCAACCCATGCTATATGCGCCCAGTTTGTGTTTAGTCGGTAGAACATCAAAACAAGGGTAACAATATCCTCGTTATCCTTGCCGGCACTTCCCTCCTCGGCAACCCCCTCACCCTCAAGCATTCCTCGGAATTTTTCTCCGTACCGGCTAACAACACTACTTTTAGTCACATCCTCTATAATAAAGTAGTAGTCCATGTCGTCAACATTGTAGATATCCGGTTGTGGTATAAAATCGGTAGCGGGTATATGTTTTATTGTAATCTCTCCACGCCTGCTACCTTTTTTCAAACCGTACTCCACAACCGCAACACTTGCGCCCGCTATGTGCGATTCTCTTTCGAAAATGTCATTTAGGGTCTGCATCGGCAGCCTTTCCATCTCGCTTCTAAGCATTGCAGTTATCGCCCTTGCACGCGCCCTGTTTGCCTTGCTGTCTATCTGCGGGCGTACCATCGGCGCCGGTATGTCAATGCTCAGCTGTGCATCTATCAGCTCCTTTGTCGCATTATATACAAGCCCAAAGGTGGAGTCCTTGTCATGCCCCGTTAAGCCGCTATAATACTGGCTGTGTGCCCTTGTCGATGTCGCTCTAAATACGCTGTGTCTTTGCAACGCATTGTCGTATAGCTCCTTTGCAACGTCTACCGTCATCTTATCTTTAAAAATCATCTTTCCCCCGTATATGGAATACCGCCGTATCGTTTAACTATAATATCCTTTGTTGCCTTATCCGCCTGCTCATAATCTTTCAATACATCCGGTGCAACCTTAACCCTTTTCACCGGTAATGCTATCTCATAGCTTTGCTGGCCTCTGATAATGTTTGCAATCATATCGGCAAACAGGCAGTCGTCATGCCCTCCGGCACGGTGCTCGGGCCGCCCTTTATCATCAAACTCCCACTCTCTGGCCTCACAAAGTGTTCGCAGGTCTACAATCTGCTCTACATCATCGTTAATCATCCTTGAATAGTTGGTGTATAAAAGCGGCCTTGTATTGCCATCGGTCTTCCAACCATACTTCTCCTCTACTATGTGGTTGTAACTATCGAAATTTTGCCTTATATACTGGCGCGGGTACCTTAATCTTTGCAGCTCTATTACCGGCTGTAGGTTAAAATTGACCTCGATTCCTATCAGCGCCCTATTATAGTACATCCCGAGGCAGTAGAGCCTATCGGTATAGGGGCTGGAGTCACTGCCAAGGTTTGGCATATACAATGTTGCCACCTGTCTACCGTTATCGTTACGTCGCACACTTGCAGTATATGCATCTGCGCCGTCACCGGCAGTATCTGCGCCTATAACGTAGGGCACGTTAGGCAAGGCCTCCTCATATATGGTTATGTCATCACCTCTCACCTCCTCAAAAGCTTCTATTCGGTCCCTATCCTGTGGGTTTTTCCAGATTGGTGCAAAGGATATTCTTTTTATCGGTTGTGGTGCCTGTGCAATTTGCCTTGTTAATTTCTCGGTATCGAAAACCGGCCTGCCGGAGGATATAAAGGCCTCCTGTGCGGTACAAGGATACTCCTGCTTTATAAGCGATTTATCTATGTAGCCGTCATATTTATGTAGATACCATAGTAGCTGTGAATCCTCCAGCCCTAGGCTGGAAAGCAGGCATAGCCTCTGCCCTATCCACTCATCACACTGCATCAAGGATCTAAGCCGTTCCAGCTCCTGCGCCCTACATACAACCCGATATTCCGGTGTGCGCCACCATTCATAAAAAAGGTTTATATGTCGCCCACTCTCCCACATCTCACGGTAGTCGTTAAATCCGTTTGCGGTGCTCTCGTAGATACGAATACAGTCTGCTGTAAGCGCCTCTCCTAGGCTGGCCTGTGTTGCGGCGATACCGCATTGCCAGAACGCACACTCGCTCGCATGTAAGAAATTAATAGTACGTGATCTACCCATCTGGTTAGAGGCGACCTGCACCGCCCAGCTACTGTTCAAACGGTTAAACCTAAGCTCCTTGCGGTTATTAAACTTTTCGGAGGGCTTTACACATTCCGGAAGCATACTATAAGGAAACTTCGCCTTTGCCTCAAAGATAGTTGCAACATTCTCCACCGTATCTGCAACGGTAAGGCCCTCAAAGTTTTGTGAGAGTATTGCGCAGGCTAGCTGGTAGGCGGTTATAAGGGTAGTAAACCCTTGCTGTCTGCCCTTTAAAACTATGATAGATATGCTGTCCGTCTCTCCTTTTTTAAAGCTCTGTTTAGCCTTATTAAGCCTTTCGATAAAATCCCGTTGTACCTCGTTAAGTACGAACGGCCGTGTAACCTTCTTCTTATCTACTACCAGCATTAGAAGTTCTATTAAAAGCTCGGGGTTTTCTTTAAGCTCTCGTAGCATATACGGGTTTTGCGCAACAGTTTTAGAGGCAACCTCTCTAAACACTTCGTCAGATTTTGCCCGGCTTCTCAGGTTTATCATCTGCCTCACAGAACGAGGTGCATACTCCATCTATTAAATCCTCCCATCTATCGGCAGTGGCCGCCATGTCGGCCCTGTGCTTATCACTCCAATCGCAGAGATTTTTAAGGCAGAGTGTCGTAATTGTTGCGTTGTATCTTCCCTTCAATGCTCCGGCAGCAAGGGTATCGGCTAAAAGATCGGTCATCTCTCTTTTAACGCTATCCATATACCTTTCCATCGTCTGCTGCGCCTGCCTCACCGATACCCCTTCATTATTTGTAGCAAACCACCTACAAAAGCAGCCATGTGTAGGCGCCTCGGGGAAGTCATTCTCAGAAATATAGGTAAGAAAGCTTGTATATTGCGCCAATAGTTGTTTGCCACTTTTAATTTTTTGTACTGCCATTATCTCCCCTCGCTAACGATACCCTCTAACTTTATTGTATCAGGGTTGGTGGTTTTTTTTTGTGCCTAGTTTCACAAAAATGCGCAAAAAAAAATAGCCCTATGGGCTATATTAACTGAAAGAATAATATTATAAGAATCTACCGGTTACAAAAGTGTTACAAGCTGTCGAAAAA
>CAYJOX010000011.1:15313-19871 GCA_964371915.1 uncultured Oscillospiraceae bacterium | reverse complement strand
CTCAAGCTCACTCCTTTTTATACATTCCATGTCGGGGTTGTAGATGTTATTCATTATACACATACCTCTTTTATGCTATTCTATAAAATTATATCAGAAAAAGAATATAATGTAAAGAAATTTTATTATCCGCCGGCAGGTAAACAACCGGCACAGGCCAGGCCACCGGCTATCACAGCCGGCAGCTGGGTTTTAAAGAATAACACGTTATAAAACATAGATTAATCATACAAAATATGTTATAATAAAATAGATATAGTAAAAACAAGGGGCTACTCAATGTCAAACGAAAAACCAAACTTAAAAACAAAGAGGCAGCATACCGTAAAAAAGAGTATCATTGCTATCTCGATACTGCTTTTAATAGCATCTGCCGCATATATTCTTTACTATAATATTACCAACCCAATTATATTGTTTAACGATGAAACCTTTGAGGCACAGATAAGGCAGCTAACCGATAAGCCGGGTGGTATAGTGTACGAGAGCGACCTGCTGGCGATAACATCACTTTATATTGTAGGGGATAAGATATCTACCGAGCCGATAGAGAGCGATAGAGAGGGCAGTTTAAGCGATATATCGGATATAGCAAAGTTTAAAAATCTACAACTTCTTTATATCCAAAATAACGATATAGAGGATTATTCTCCCCTTGCAGAGCTACCCAGCCTAAAAACACTATATCTAAAGAATAACAACCTAAACGATGTTAACCGCATTACAGGCACAACGGGGCTTACCGGCATAGCGGTAGAGGATAACGGCATAACCGATCTATCCCCATTTGCAAAGTTTACACAGCTGAGTGAGCTTAATATAAGAAACAATAATATAGGTGATATAACTGCTCTCTCGGAGCTTAGCGCGCTAACCGCCCTCGATATATCCCAAAACCCGATATCCGACCTAACACCGCTGTTAGAGCTAGGGGGGCTTAACCGCCTTATGGCGCACTATATAGGGCTAGAGGATTTCTCGGTGATATCACAGCTTACCGGCCTTACCGAGCTTGGCATAGGTGGTAACGGCGTAACAGGCATTGATGAGCTTACACCGCTTACACAGCTTACCTCCCTTATCGCCTTCGATAACTATCTATCGGATCTCGCACTACTCGAAGATTTCAAAGGGCTTACACAGCTTAACCTACAGAACAACATGATATCCGATATATCCCTTATCGGCCAGTTTACCGGCCTTACAAAGCTTGATCTATCAATAAACCATCTAACAAGCGTTTCAGAGCTTATGCATTTAAACGGGCTACAGGAGTTAAACCTTAGCTACAACTATATCGAGGATATATCGGCATTATCCGGCCTTACAGCGCTTGAAAGCCTTATGCTTGATGGCAATATGATAAACGGTATCTCACCACTTAGCAATCAGGCGGCACTAACCGAGCTTTCGATAAAGGACAATCTTGTTACAAACATTAATCAGATAGGCAGCTTAACAGGGTTAGAAAGGCTGAATATTGCCGCAAACTCAATTACCGATATCTCGAAAATAGCAGGCCTTAACGAGCTAAAATCCCTTGATATATCCTTTAACCCTATAGCAAGCCTTGATAAGCTTAGCGGCATCCATACCCTTAACGAGATTGATTTTGAGGGTACGGCCGTTACAGATTACGAGCCTATAGTTACAATAGCCGCCCTCGATGAGTTTATCGATGCCACCGGCCAGCGATATCTTATGTTATATCAATAGTTATGTTGACATTAAGTGCCAGGTGTAGTATAATGATCTTGCTAAGTAAAAGGGAGTAGTTCACATACTTTTTTGGATGTAATGTAATCGTCAGTACGTTGAAAAACCGGTTGCATTGTAAGTAACGAGACTTTTGCCGTTTTAACGGCAGAGGTCTGTTTTTTTGAGGTAAAACTATGATTTATATTCTATTAATTATCGGCTTTATTGCACTAATGAAAGGTGCAGATTTTTTCGTGGATGGCAGTAGCGCAGTAGCTAGGCGCTTTGGGATACCCCCCGTTATTATCGGGCTAACCATCGTATCGCTCGGCACAAGCCTGCCGGAGGCGGCGGTAAGTATAACCGCATCCTTCGCCGGCAGTAACGAGCTAGCGCTTAGCAATGTAACCGGCTCTAACATCTTTAACCTTATGATAGTTGCCGGCCTTTGCATTATATTAATGCCGATAAAATCCGATCCCGCTATGTTGAAGAGGGATTTTCCGGTTGCTATAGGCGCATCGATAGCACTTATTATATTTATACTGGATGGCGAGATAAGCCGCATAGAGGGTGGTATATTTTTAGCCGTATGTCTAGTTTACATAATACTACTTGTAAAGGATGCTAAGAATAACAAGGAGCTACAGGACGAGCAGACAAAATCCGCACCCATGCCGCTAAACATAGCGTATATAGTAGGAGGTGTAGCGGCAATAGTAATAGGCGGTGATCTTGTTGTGGATAACGCCGTAGAGATTGCAAGAATTTTCGGCCTAAGCGAGACGATAATAGGGCTTACAATAGTGGCGATAGGCACAAGCCTGCCGGAGCTTGCAACAAGCCTTGTTGCCGCAAAAAAGGGGGAGAGTGGCCTTGCCATGGGTAACGCCGTTGGCTCCTGCATACTAAACATACTTTTTATACTGGGAATTTCTACCGCATTATCCCCCATAACGGTAGCACCGGATGCACTAATACACACCGGTTTTATGCTTTTTACCACCGTTTTAATGTTTGTGTTTGCACTAACCTTAAAAACCGCCGGTAAAAAAGAGGGTATAATATCGGTTCTTATCTATATAGGCTATATGGTTTATGTGGTGGTTAATAGGTGAGGTTAGCCAAAACCTTGTAATCCGAACACGCCTTGCAGATACAATTTTTGCGCAATGCTATGTTATCCTCACCCGCAATACAGCAAGTATTACGGGTTCGTCTGCCTTGCCTAACAAAAAAATTGTGGGTGCAAGGTTCGAAGAATTTTTTATAAGGCCAAAAGTTTTATGCCAAGGCAGTGTGCCGAAGTAATGCTTTCGCCTTACGAGGTGCACTAACGATGGCATGGGGCTTTTGGCTAAATAAAAAACAGTTCGGGTTTACAGGGCTTTGGCTAACCCTAAATACACTCATCTATGCGTTTAATAAGTGGTAGAATTTCGTCATAATCATAGTTGGAGGCATGGTTTTCTATCTCTGTTAGCTTTTCGGTTATCTCCTCCGGCCAGCTAAAGCACATCAGGCCATGCACAAGCCTTTCTATAAGCACCATATCTACAAACCCTACTGCATCTTCAAGCTGTGGTAGGGCATTTTTTAGCAGCGAAATATCTCCCTTTTCCCTGCCTGTTTCTATAACCTTCTGCGAAATCCCCAACGATATATCTATCTGCCGCAAAATCTCCTCAAACTCTATTAAAAACGGTTTAATGTTAGCATCTATATAGCTATTATCAAGCCTGTCTACAGCCTCCTCTAGTAGGCGTGCCTTCTCGGAAAGCGATTCTCCGCCTATAGATGCCGTGGAACTCTTGATTGCATGAACATCGGTTTTAAAGGCTTTAACCTCGTCCGCCTCGTAGGATGAGCGTATGGAGGCTATTCGTTTTATACCATCCCTATAGTAGGTTTTAACTATATCTTTATAGCCGGAAATGTTTCCGCCCATCATCTTTACTGCATGGGAGACGTTAAGGCCCTTTATAGACAGCTCACATTCCTGCTGCGGCTGCTTTGGCAGCTCTACCGTATCGGCTATAAGCTTTTGTTTTTCTATAGGTATCCACCTTAAAAGAATCTCGTTAAGCTTTCCTGTCTCGATGGGTTTTGCCAAAAAGTCGTTCATCCCCTCCTGTATAAACAAATCCCTTGTTCCTACAATTGCATTGGCAGTAAGGGCAACAATCGCAAGGTTTTTATAATATTCCCCCTGCATATTTCGTATTGCAATGGTGGCATCTATCCCGTCCATCACCGGCATCATATGGTCCATAAAAACAATGTCATACCTTGCCTCGTTTTGCCGCAGAATCTCCACCGCCTCGGCACCGTTGCTAGCTGTATCTATCTCAAAATGGTAGGGGCTCATAAGGCCGGCGGCTACCTTTAGGTTAACCGGATTATCATCTACAAGCAGCACCCTTGCGGTGGGGGCTACAAAACGTGCCTTCTGCCCCACTACATCGAACCTACCCACAACATCATTAAAAATGTCGCTAATCTGTATGCAGTTTACCGGTAACATTATATTGTAGATACCATCCTCAAAGGAGCTCTGTACAGTATCGGTTAAAACTGCAATCCTTGTTTTAAGGCCCTCAGCCGCTACTATGGAGCGTATCTTATCAAGGTGTAGTGATGGTATAAATATATAGTCAAAATACCTCTCGTTAAGCCTTTCAAGCAGCTGTGATTGGTTCTGGCAGACAGCAAAGCTACCGCCAAGGTTTTCAACGCAGTAACCGATGGCATCTATCTGTAGCCGGCGTGATTCATAAAGCAACACCGACTTAGGTTTCTCACACCTCGCTATAGGCAGATAATCATTATAGGCCTGGTGTAGCTTTACGGTAAAGTTAGA
>CAYJOX010000011.1:11256-15303 GCA_964371915.1 uncultured Oscillospiraceae bacterium | reverse complement strand
CCTCCCCATAAACACTGCTAACCTCTATGCTACCGCCCATCATCTCGCAAAGCTTTTTAGAAATTGCAAGCCCTAGGCCGGTGCCCTCTATGCTACGGTTTTTTGTGGTATTTACCCGCTCAAACTCCTGAAACAGTAGCTTTAAATCTTCCTCTTTAATGCCAACACCACTATCAAACACCTCAAAACAGATATTACAAACCCCGCCTTCATACCCCCCGTAAACCTTAAGTCCTATATGGCCGTTTTCGGTAAACTTTATCGAGTTGCTAAGCAGGTTTAACAGTATCTGTTTTATTCTTATCTCATCGCCATAAAGTAGCGATGGAAGTCTCGAATCTATATAGCTGTAAAACCTAATAGATTTCCCCCCTACCCGCATACGTGCAATGTTTATAATATCATGCAGTAGCGATGTAAGGTTGTACTGTGCCTCGGATATGTCTAACTTGCCCGATTCTATCTTAGAGATATCCAGTATATCGTTTATAATAGTAAGTAGGTTATCGCAGGATTTTTTTATATCCCCCGCATACTCGCTACAGGTACCGCCTTCACTCTCCCTTAAGATTATCTCGGCCATGCCGGATATTGCGTTCATGGGTGTTCTTATCTCATGGCTCATATTTGCAAGGAAATTACTTTTAGCCTTATTACTTATTAGTGCTTCCTCATGGGCAATGCGCAGTTCTTCCTGTGTTTCCGATTTAATTATTGCGTTAGCAAAAAGCGATCCGCATATCTTGAGCATCCGCTCCTCAATATCGCTAAATGCCCTTTCCTGCACACAATCATCTATTCCTATAAACCCCCATGGGCTACCGTTTAATGTAATAGGTGAGATTAAAAAGGATTTAATATTGCTCATTCCAAGGTGAAGCTGCTCGTAGGGTGTAAGGTCGCTAACCTTACAGTTTATTATCTTATCGTTAACGATATAATCAACAAACGAGGGTAGAAAGCTATCATAGGGTATCGGAACATCATAGCTAAAATCGGCAAGATATTCTAAAAACTCATCGATATTGTTACTGCTAAATTTACCTTCGGTAACAGCCTCAATATCAACCGATGCCAGCGCCATGCGTATCTCGTCGGCAGTAGGGTAGATATTGTAGTTGTAAGAATAGGCAAGGCAACAACACATCTTACCATCTACAATGCTGTTACGCCATATCGATATACGGTTATGCCCCGATGCCTTACAAATCTCACCTAGGCTACCTTCTACTATCTCTTTAAGTTTGCTGTGCGCATGTAGCGATACCAGCTGTTGTGAGACCTGTGTTACCGCAAGCAGTATTCTATCCTGCTCTACCAGCTCCTTTGTGCGCTGCTCTATCTGCTCCTCCAGATGCTCCTTATAATCCTGTAGCTGCTGTAACGATTCCGCCTGGCTCTCCTGTAGGCGAACAAGGTTATCTATGCTCATATGTCCACCCAACAGCATGGTTGGGTTGCCTTCTGAATCCCTTTCCACTATACGCCCTATATCTCTAACCCAGATATAGTACCCATCCCTATGTTTCATGCGCATGTCGCACTGATACTCGGGTATCTCGCCTGCAATATAGCCATCCAACATCTTGTTAGTGGCCTCAAGGTCATCCGGATGAATAAGGTCCATCCAGCTCTGTATAGAACCATCAATGCCGGTATCCTCATATCCCAACAGCTTTACAAACACCTTGTTGTAGGCGATGTGATCCCTCGTTAGATCCCATCGCCATGTGCCAAACTCGGCAACCTCTATTGCAAGGCTCAGTATATCCTGTTTGTTCTTAAGTTCACTCTCGGTTTTCTTTATTCGGGTAATATCCTGCAAAACACCGCACAGCACAAGTGGCGTGCCGTCACTATCAAACTCTGTAACCCGCCCTTTATCCTGCGCCCAGATTATGCTACCATCCTTGCGTATCATCCTAAACTCGGCGGCGTAGTAGTCGTTCTCCCCCCTAACGTGGGCATCGATAATCTCGTTTGTGGTATTTAGATCCTCCGGATGCATAGCATTTATCCAGAAATCCACCGTGTGGCTAACCTCGGCTATATCGTAGCCGAGTATCTGCGCATACTCTTTACTGTATTTTACATCATCGGTGCGTAGGTTCCATACCCAAAACCCAATCTTTGTTATAGATATTAGGCTTTGTATCTGGCTTGCGGAAAAATCTCTATACATAGTGGCACCTCCCGTTAGTGCAATGCATTTTCCAGAGCAATAGTCTCAAACGTCTGCTCAATCTCGACAAAAATCTCTACCAACCTTGGGTCGAAATGGCTACCGCTTCCCTCTTTTATTATCTTTACCGCCTCGCTATGTGGCATCGCATCTTTATATGGGCGCACCGATATAAGCGCATCGTACACATCGACTATCGCCATCATCCTACCGGTTAGAGGAATATCCTCACCCTCTAAGCCTCTTGGGTAGCCTGTGCCGTCCCACCTCTCATGGTGTGAGCTTGCAAACTCGGCCGCCATCTCTAAAAAGGTGGCCTCTTTAATGCTTGAAAGGGCATATTTAATAGCATCCTCTCCAAGCGGGGCATGTTGCTTCATTATCTCAAACTCATCCGGTGTTAAACGCCCGGGCTTTAATAGTATGCTATCCGGTATTGATATCTTGCCTACATCATGCATCTGGGATGCGTGGGCAACCATCTCAAAATCGCTCCATCTAAGCTGGTTTTTAAAAACATCCTTCTTTATAACCTCATCAAGCAGCAGCTTAATAAAGTTTCTCGTTCGAAGTAGATGCCCCCCGGTAGAGCCATCCCTACGCTCTACCATATCGGACATTATGTATACGACAGAGTACTGTAGCTCGATAATATCCTTGGTTTTATCCAGCACCATATCCTTTAGGTTATTGCTATAATTTAAAAGCTCGCTTTGTTGCCTTGCAAGTTTAATATGTAGCTCGACCCTTTTTAATAAAAGAGGGATAGAAAAAGGCTTTGTTATATAGTCTATAGCGCCGAGATTTAGCCCCTCATATTCGCTCTCGTTTCCTGTCTTGGCCGTTAGGAATATAACCGGTATATCGCACACCGGCGCCGGCATTGCCTTAATGTGATTAATAACCTCAAAGCCATCCATCCCCGGCATCTCGATATCAAGCAAAATTAAATCCGGCAATATCCTGTTAAGAATACTCAGCGCCTTCTCGCCGCTTGGTATAAGCATAACATCGTATAGGTTTTCCAAAGCCTTGCGCGCAATATTAAGGTTAGTGATGTTATCATCCACAACCATTACCCTGCCAAGCTTATCACTCTGCATATCTACCAACTTTCAAGATTTAAAACTATTTTAAAACTATTTAGTTATCTTTTTCGCCCTTGTTCTGCGCTTAAAAAACACTGCTGCAAGCGGAGGTACCGTTATGGAAATTGCATTTTTATAGCCGTAAATCTCCTGCTTAAAGCTCTTTAATATATCGGAGTTACAAACACCGCTACCCATATATTTCTGATCATCCGAGTTAAATATCTCGTAGTAGCTTCCGGCCTTATGCACCGGCATTATATAGCCGTTATGTACGGTGGGCGACATATTTAAAAGCACGATAACATCGTCCTCATCCTGCGCCATACGTACAAAGCTTAATATCTGGTTGTCGCCATCCTGGTAGGAAAGCCATTTAAATCCATCCACCTTATCGTTTTTATATAGTGCCGGCAGGTCGCGGTAAAGCTTGTTTATATCCTTAAAATAATCAGCTACCTGACGGTGAGAATCGTAGCTCAGATGCCCCCACCCAAGCTCCTCTGCATAGTTCCATTCGTTAAACTGGCCAAACTCGCTACCCATAAACATAAGCTTTTTGCCGGGGTAGGTCATCATATATCCCATAAAAAGCCTTAGGTTAGCAAACTTCTGCCAATAATCGCCCGGCATCTTGTTAAGTAGCGAGCCCTTGCCGTGCACCACCTCATCGTGTGATATCGGCAGTATATAGTTCTCGCTATAGGCGTAGAGATAGGTATTTGTAATAAGATCGTGATGGTATTTACGGTAGATTGTAGATGTCTCGAAATAACG
>CAYJOX010000011.1:10420-11186 GCA_964371915.1 uncultured Oscillospiraceae bacterium | reverse complement strand
CATCATGCACGGGGTGGGTAACGCCCGGCCATGCGGTAGATTCCTCCGCTATCATCATAATGCCGGGGAAGGCGCCAAAGAGGTGTGCATTAAGCTTTTTAAACAGCTCTATCGCCTCAAGGTTGCCGTTTCCGCCATAGGAGTTAGGGCTCCAGCCGCCATCATCACGGGAGTAATCGAGGTAGAGCATCGCCGCAACGGCATCTACACGAAGCCCGTCTATATGGTAGCGGTCAAACCAAAAGCTTGCGGCCGAAACAAGGAAACACTCCACCTCGTTACGCCCGTAATCAAACTGGTGTGTTCCCCAGTCCGGATTTTCTCTTTTTTGGTCGTGGTCGTACTCGTAGCAGAAGCTACCGTCGAAACGGTTAAGCGCAAAATCATCCTTAGGGAAATGTGCCGGCACCCAATCCATAATCACACCGATATCTGCACGGTGCAGGGTGTCTATAAGGTACATCAGCCCATCCGGTGTGCCAAAGCGTGAGGTAGCGGCATAGTATCCGGATACCTGATACCCCCAGGATAGATCGAACGGATATTCGGTTAGCGGCATAAACTCGACATGAGTATAGCCCATCTCCTTAACGTATTCTACAAGATTATCGGCAAGCTCGCCATATGTATAGTAGTTTCCATCCCAGTGCTTTTTCCAGCTGGAGGCGTTAAGTTCGTAGATATTAATCGGCGAGCTGTATACATCTGCCTTGGCGCGCGCCTTCATCCATTTTGAATCTTTCCATTTATAACAGCCATCCAGATT
>CAYJOX010000011.1:6703-10410 GCA_964371915.1 uncultured Oscillospiraceae bacterium | reverse complement strand
AAACCTAAGATGCTGTTTTTGGGCGGGTCGCGCTGTGGAATGCATAGGGGTCACATTTATCACAGCGGTTACCGTCTGCCCCTATTATTGCGTATTTGTAGGCGGCAAACTCCGATACTTCGGGGATAAAGCATTCATACAAGCCTTGGTCGTTAACCCTTGTCATCGGGTTTGCGTTAAAATCCCAACCGTTAAAATCCCCTATTACCGATATTGCCTGTGCCCTCGGTGCCCATGTCCTGAACGTTACACCCTCCTCGGTGTAGTGTGAACCCATAAAATCGTAGCTGTGGTAGTTTGTCCCTTGGTGGAATAGATATGCTGCGTAATCGTTTGTTTCAACTTTCTTTGCCATTTCATCCTCCATTTTCTATATAAATTCATATCCTTTTATAAGTTATGTAGCTATAGGGAATCTCTCCAAACATCATTCGGGGTGATTGCTCGGAAATCTCAAAACCTCCAAGTCTATCGATATTAGGAAAAAAGGTGTCGGCCTTTCGCTTCGCCTCAAAACGGGTAATATATATTGTACTACACAACGGGAGAAGTGCACGGTATACTACCTCACCACCGATTACAAACACGTCCTCTTTCGGGGTATCGGCTAAAAGGGTGGTTAGCTCCTCTATGCTTCTACATACAGTGGCCCCATCTATCTTAAGGTTTTCGTCGGTAGACATTATAATGTTTCTGCGCCCCGGCAGTGGCCTTTGCCCCGGTAACGAGTTAAAGGTTTTTCTACCCATTACTACCGTCTTGCCAAGGGTTAGCTCCTTAAATCGCAATAGATCCTCCCTGCAGTTAAAAAGCAGCTCCCCTTTGTATCCTATTCCGTAGTTACTATCTATCGAGAGGATGGCATTCATATTGCCACCTCAAACTTTTCCTTAAAATCGTTAAAGCTGTAGCCCTCAAAGCTAAAGCTATCCACCTTAAAATCGTAAAAATTTTTAACCGCTTTGTCCATCACAAAGGCGGGGGCATCATGCTGTGGCTGTTCTATAAGTTTTTTTATTACCGGAACATGGCGGTCGTAGATATGTGCATCGGCAATTACATGTAAAAGCTCACCCACCTCAAAGCCGGCAACCTGTGCAAACATGCATAGCAGTACGGCGTACTGTAGCACATTCCAGTTGTTTGCCACCAGCATATCCTGTGAACGCTGGTTTAAAAGCCCGCAAAGCTTATTGCCAACGAGGTTAAAGGTCATGCTATAGGCACAGGGGTGCAGGCTCATCTCGCTTAGATCGGAGTGAACATATATATTTGTTATCATGCGGCGGCTTGCCGGATTGTTCTTTAGGTCATACAAAAGCCTGTCTACCTGATCAAACTCCCCCTCGGCATAGTGGTGCTTAACCCCAAGCTGGTAGCCATAGGCCTTGCCTATAGATCCGGTTTCGTCCGCCCAGCTGTTCCATATCTTACTGTTTAGATCCTTAATGTTGTTAGATTTTTTCTGCCATATCCATAGCAGCTCATCTATGGCGTTTTTATAGTACATCTTACGAAGGGTTAATATGGGAAACTCTTTCGAGAGATCGTACCTATTTGTAAGCCCGAAGCGCTTAACGGTGTGCGCAGGGGCACCGTCCGCCCAGCGCGGCCTAACATCCATGCCTGTATCATAGACCCCGTTATTAATAATATCCTTTACATTATCAATAAAAATCCTATCCGCAACACTCATACACATTCCTTAAAAATAAATATATACATTCATTATAATAACTTTTGCTTAATAATGCAACCGTTATTTTTTGTCGTTACATACGATACAACGAATAGCTACATTTAAGTTTACTATCAATTTCATGCTTATTGACAAGCTAAAAAAATATGTTAAAATAACCCTATAGTAGGCATTGAGGTACGGTGGATGAAGTATATCATTAACAAAAAGGGGCAGGGGGATAGTATTGCCGTACCAAGGCAGATATTACAGCACATGGAGTCCCTCACCGATGTAAGGCTACGCATAGCAATGGCAACCTGCCTTTTAGGGGGGGAGTGTACAGCCTATTCACTACAAAAACATTTTAAAGATAGATACACCCTATCCACCATCGAAAAGGAGCTACACTTCCTAGAGGGTGCCGGCATGGTACGCGCCATAGAGGATGATTCGCAAAAAAACAGCAGAGACATAAACGATCTCACCCCTGCAAAACCGCAGATAAACCCGGAGGAGGTAATGTTGCTTGCCTCCACCAGCAACGAGATGAAATCGCTTGTGCGCCTTGCACAGGATATCTTAGGCAAAACGCTTTCGGGCGGTGATATAACAATACTGGCAACACTTGTATTCTGTGAGGGTGTATCGGTAGAGATGCTTGCGCTAGGCATAGCCCACTGCACTGTTGAAAAGAAAAAACCCAACATAAGGTATATAGATAAGGTAATGCGTAGCTGGCTGGCCAGCGGTGTTACCGATCTCCCCTCGGCCGAGCTGTATCTTGAGAAAAAGGATGCCGAGGAAAAACTTAAAACAAGGGCCATGGCTCTTCTAGGGGTGGGTAGCGTTACCTATGCCGAATCCCTGCTAATACTAAGGTGGTATGATGAGTACGGCTATGACGACCGCATGGTAAAGGAGGCGGTAATGTTTGCCGGCGAAAAATGCAACGTACGGTATGTTAACGGTATACTTAAAAGGTGGAAAGAACAGGGCTTTACCGATATAAAGAGTGTAAGGGCGGCCAACACCGGCGGCAGTAATATTACGGCCGTTAAGAGGGTAGATGCAAAGGACGATGTTATGGTAAAACGCCGTGCCGGTGTGCCGGTGTTTAAGGGTAGAAAGGTGGACGGCTAATGTTAACACATGAGCAGTATAAACGAAGGGCAATAGCCGAGATAGCAAACAGGCGCCAACGGAACTTTGCACGGCATGAGGCAAAGCTTGCCCGGCTATACAAAAAACACCCTGAACTTGCAAGGCTGGAGGCCCAGCGCAAGGAGCTTATGCTAAAGGTTGCGGAGGAGGTTGCCCAGAGTGGCGATCTAAATGCAAACACCGGCCGGCATATTGCGAGCATAAAAAAAGTAATAGACGAGCGTTATAACTCGATAGGCATAACAGCCGAGGATCTGGAGCAGGACTACGGTTGTAGGATATGCAAGGATACTTCAAGGAGCGGCGGCCGCTATTGTGATTGTGTCTCGGGGCTTATAAATAGGATGATGCAAAAAGACCTAGCGGCTATAACCCCGCTGGAGCTATCTAACTTCTCCACCTTTGATCTAACACTCTACCCGGATGAGTATATAGAACAGCTGGATAGAACGGCAAGGCAGCAGATGAGGGATGTTCTTGCCTACTGTAGGGAGTTTGCAGAGCATTTTTCACCCGATAACCGCAGTATATTGATGATAGGGGATGCCGGCCTTGGCAAAACACACCTTGCGCTATCAATAGCTAACGAGGTTATAGAGGGTGGCAACCTTGTTGTTTATGTAAGTGCCGGAAATATATTCGCCGAGCTTGAAACCCGCCGCCGTGAGGGAGATGGCCACCTATTAAAGCTACTGTACGAGGCCGAACTGCTAATACTGGATGATCTTGGTAGCGAGATGGTAAACCCATCTACCCTTAACTTTTTATACAACATACTAAACGTAAGGCTTAACACAAAGCGTTGCAGTATATATACCACAAACATAACCACACAGGATATGTTAATTGCACGCTATACCGAGAA
>CAYJOX010000011.1:0-6664 GCA_964371915.1 uncultured Oscillospiraceae bacterium | reverse complement strand
CATTTTGCCGGAGATGATATAAGGCTTATGGAGAACCTATGATTGAGGATATGCAGCAATACTACGCAAAGGATGATTCCCGCTGTTACGCCACCATAAACCTTGCACGGCTATTAGAGAACTGTAGGGTATTAAAACGGCTTGCCGGCAGTAAGATGATGGTTGCCGTAGTAAAGGCGGATGGTTACGGCCACGGTGCGGTGCAGGTAGCAAAAACCCTATCCGGTGAGGTAGAGATGTTTGCGGTATCTACTGCGGGGGAGGCCCTACAGCTAAGGGCAGCCGGCATAACCGATGAGATATTGGTACTCGGCTTTGTGCCAAAACAAAAATTAAAGGCCCTTGCCACACAGAATATTGTAATTACGGCATACGATGCCGATTATGCCCGGCAGCAGGCGCAGGTTGCAAGGCAGGGTGGTTTTACACTGCGCACCCACCTTAAGATAAACAGCGGCATGAACCGCTTAGGATTATCGGCAGAGAATATAGAGCAGATAACGGCTTTGCTTGAGCTAGAGGGGTTGCATTTCGAGGGGGTTTTCACCCACCTTGCGGTAGCGGATGGCGAGAGCGAGGGGGATAGGGAATTTACAGCCGACCAACAACGCCGCTTTATAGGCTGTGTAGAAAGCCTTAAAAAGGCGGGCTTTAACCCAAAATATATTCACAGCGAGAATACGGCCGGCACCGCCTTTTGCGGCTTTGATATATGTAATATGGTTAGGTGTGGAATAGGCCTTTACGGTTACCCACCCGATGTTACCCCGATTAAAGGCTTAAAGCCGGTAATGCAGCTATATGCAAGGGTTGCACAGTGCAGAACACTAAAGGTAGGCGAGGCGATAAGCTATGGGCGCACCTTTGTGGCAGAGAGGCCGATGAGGGTTGCGGTTGTAACGGCAGGCTATGCCGATGGTTATACAAGGCTTCTATCCGGAAAAGCAGTTACAGAGGTAGCAGGCAGGGCGGCCCCCGTTATAGGCAGGGTATGTATGGACTACCTTTTTATCGATATTACCGATATTAACGGCGTAGAGATAGGCGATGCGGTAAGGCTTATAGGTGATGCGCCGGCTCTCGATGCACAGCAGGCGGCAGAGAAAAGCGGAAAGATATGTTACGAGCTTTTATGTGGGATATCCCCACGTGTAATAAGAATCTACGATAAGGAGTATGAAGATGGATAACATTAAGGTTGTTAATGAATTTTTACGCAGAAACAAGCTAAGCCCCGAGCTTATAGATTTAGCCTCTGCGGCCGAAAGTTACCTTAAAGAGATAGAGGGCTCGTTAACTGCGCAGGGCTCCTCCCTTGCCGGAATACCCACCTTTGTAAGCTGTGACGGCGATATACCAAAAAACAAAAGGGTAATAGTTATAGATGCCGGCGGCACTAACTTTAGGGTTGCATCGGTAAGCTTTAACGAGAACGGTGTGCCGGAAATTCACCATTTTAAAAAGCATCGTATGCCGGGGAGCGATGGCTCTATAACCTACGAGCAGTTCAACCGTATGGTGGTAGATTACCTAGAGCCGGTGCTTAAGGATAGCGATCTTTTCGGCATGTGCTTCTCCTACGAGTGTGTGATAGAAAAAAACCGCGATGGCAGGATAGTTAGCCTTGCAAAGGAGGTTTATATAGATGGTGCCGTAGGCAAACTTGTCTGCGAGGGGATAAACAACGAGATAGTTGCCCGTGGCTACAAGCCTAAAAAATACTGCCTAATAAACGATACCGTCGCCTCTACCCTTGGCGGTGTAGCCGTTAACAGCAAGGATAGGTACGATGGTTATATAGGGTTTATTCTCGGAACCGGCACAAACAGCTGCTATAGCGAAAGCTGTGCGGCGGTAACAAAAAACCCCGATGTAAGCTACCTACCCGGCAATATGCTAATAAATCTAGAGAGCGGCAAATACGATAAGATGCCTATCTCCCCCATAGATGAGGAGCTGTTTGCCACAACGAAGATGCCGGATGCCTTTAAGCTGGAGAAGATGACAGGTGGCGCATATCAGGGTGATCTGTTCCTGCTTATACTAAAGGCGGCGGCCGAGCAGGGTGTGTTTTCCGATACATTCAAAAAAGCGGTTGCAAGCCTTAGTGGGCTTACCGCTATGGAGATTGATATCTTCTGTTTCGACCCGCACAAGATGGGTACGTTACACGGCCTGTGCGAAGGCATCAACGATATAGATCGCCTGTTAATGCTTGCCGATAAGTTTTACGAGAGGATCGCAAAGCTTGCCACGCTACAGTTTGCCGGGCTTTTAATGCGCACCGATAAAGGCCATTATAAAAGCCGCCCAATGTGTGTTGTGGCAGAGGGTACAACCTTCTATAAATCTAAATTTTTCCGCCCAAAGCTGGATTACTATGTAAAACAGTATATAGAGGACGAGCTTGGTAGGTATATCGAGTTTATCTCGGTAGAAAATGCAACACTTGTAGGGACAGCAACCGCAATACTGCTTTGCGATTAAAGCTCAATAGTTTGCACACAAAATTACTAAAAAAATTATAAAAAATGTTTTATTTTATCCCTTACTATGCTATAATAGTAGGGGATATTTTGTTTTATGTAGGTAGGTTTTATGAATTATTCGCAGATTGCTTCAGTTGTAACAGATGTGTTAAGAGATGCTGTATATGTGACAGATGTTGATACGAACGACATCTATTACATAAACGAGACCGCCGCAGATCTGTTTTCGGTAGATGTTGCCGATGTTTCCTCCTGGCAGGGGCATAAGTGTTACGAGGTTATTCAAAAGCGTAACACCCCTTGTGATTTCTGTACAAACCACCTACTAAACGAGGATAGCTATCATAGTTGGGAGCACCACTATGCGCCTAAAGGCAAGGTTATGTTTTTGCAGGATAGGCTAATTAGGGTAGAGGGTAAAAACCTGCGCCTTTGCGTAATGAATGATATTACCGACCAGCGCCGATTAGAGACAGAGCTACGTGAAAAACTAACCGAGGAGCAGGCACTAAACGCCTGTATTGAGCATCTACACACAAACGAATCTCCCACCCTACTTATGTTTAACCTACTTGGTATAGTCGGCCGGTATTTTGATGCCGAAAATGTGCATATTTTTAGGGCGGATTACAAAAATAACCGTATGGAAATGATGTTCGAGTGGTATAAAACCACACAGTTTAAAAGAATTGCAGATCTACGCTATCTAAACTTTAGCGATCTAAAAGGCTGGTTTGAACATTTTAATAGCACCGATTTTAGCTACAACAATAAAAGCGAGACAATATTCGACTCATTGCACGATATAAAAAAAGCGCTTAATATAGGCTCTTTAATAACGGTACCGTGGAGGAGCTCGAACGGAAAGATAGAGGGATTTTTAGGGCTCGAAAGCCCTAAAACCCACCTTGATAAAAAGGTATTTCTACACTCCTTAACTAAAATAATCGCCGATTTTTTAGATAAGTTAGAACTTAACGATGCACTACACTCTTTAAGCCTTACCGATGCGATGACAGGGCTTGGAAACCGTTATAGCTACCGCCTTAAGATGGAGCAGATAGAGAAACAAGCACCTAAAACACTTGGCGTTATCTATATGGATATAAACGGCCTAAAACAGCTAAACGATGAATATGGCCAGGCCTATGGCGATAAAACGATAGAGAAGGTTGCGAGTATGCTGTTCAAGGTGTTTAGCATGAACGCCTTTAGGATAAGCGGTGATGATTTTATTGTGCTTTGTGCCAACATAGATGAGTGTGTATTCTACCGTGATGTGGCACAGCTAAAGGACGATATCGGCTCTAGCGGAATATCGGTATGTTTGGGAACAAGTTTTTCTAGCCGGAACATAGATATCCACAAGCAGATAGAGGCCGCCGATGGCATGATGTATACCGAAAAACAACAGATGTACAGCTCGTCTCAATCTAGCCAAAAGTACCGCAACTCCCTTGCCGATAACCTAATTAATGAGATTGCTCAAAGCCGCTTTTCTGTCTATCTACAGCCACAGATAGAGCTAGATACCGGAAACCTAATAGGGGCCGAGGCTCTCATTCGCAAAAACGACAACGAGGGAAAGATAATATCACCTATAAACTTTTTGCCGTTCTATGAACAGCAGGAGATTATTCAGCATATAGATTTTTACGTACTCGAGACAATCTGTAAACAGTTTGCGGTGTGGGATGCCCTTACACCGGGCAACAACATTAAGGTTTCGACAAACTTTTCCAGAATAACCCTAAAGGAACCCAATATAGTAGATAAGGTTATGTCTATCTGTGATAGCTATTCGGTTAGCCCCGCCCGTATAGTGGTAGAGATTACCGAGAGTGTAGAGGTTTTTGAGCGGGAAAAGCTGGGCATGTTACTGTTTGAGTTTACAAAAAAAGGTTTTACCGTATCGCTGGATGATTTTGGTTCCGGCCACTCTAACCTATCTGTCCTTACCTCCTCAAACTTCGATGAGGTTAAGATAGACAAAAGTATTGTAGATAATATAGTGGATAACTCAAAATCGCTTGCCATCGCAAAGCTCATTGTTAATATGTGCGAGGATTTTAACATAGAAACATCGGTGGCCGAGGGGGTTGAGTATAGCGAGCAGTATAATATGCTACGCTCATTAAAATGCACAATAGGCCAAGGGTATTTTTTCGATAAACCTTTGCCCATATCGGAGTTTAACAATAAATATTTTGCAGATGAACATTATACGGCAAAAGTTTAGGTAGGTTAGATGGAAATTAATGTATTTACAATAATAAGTTTTGTGCTCTGCGTAGTTTATCAAGCGGCCCTACTAGATTATGCAACACTAATCTTAAAAGATGGCAGCCGTAACCGTGTGTTTCACATTTTACTCGGCCTACTTAATGCCACCCTTCTTTTTCTTACAAACATTCCCTTTTGGTTTTTATACCTAACCTTAATGCCTGCCTATCTGATAGAGTTTAGGCTGCTGTCTAAGGCACCACTACGGCAACTCTTTTGCGGAGCTTCTATCTTTGTTGCACATATAAGTTGTTTTCATCTTCTTATTATATCTGTATATGTATATGGTACAGGCATAGCACCGCAGGATGTACTAACAAGCATGGCCGCCCGCCAGCAGATAATGATAGCGCTGTTTATTATCCTTTTGCTTGCCCTTATAGCCGCAAGCAGGATACTACCGATAAGGGATATGAGAAGGGTTACATCCACCCGCATCTACTCCGAGATGCTCGGGGCGGTATCCTTCTCCTTCACTATCTATTTTTCTATTGCCATCTATATCTATTTTAACTATAAAGAGTTCCCTTATAATATGCAGCTATCTGTGCTTATAGTTGTAACGATGTTGACAATACTTTATTATATATTTATGTTTATCATAAATTTTATTAACCTTCATGAGTTTAAGCGTTATGCCGATAAGCTGGGAGATACCTATAGCAAGATGCAAACTCAAAAGCAACAGCTTGCAACCAAGATAGAAAGGGACGAGCTGACAGGGCTTTTTAACCGCAACTTTATTCAGGGGCTGTTAAAGGAGTATTTTGAGGCCGGCAAGAATGATTTCGGAATACTGTTTTTAGATGTTAACCGGCTTAAATATGTTAACGATAATTTCGGGCATGATAAGGGCGATAGGCTTTTAAAGTGCGTTGCCAACGCCCTTAAAAAATCCCTGCGTGATGAGGATGCCTCGGCAAGAATAGGGGGGGACGAATTTTTAGTAGTTCTAAGCAACCTTGATAATGGCGATACAATTTCAAATATAACAGATAGAATTAACGAGATTGTCTTTGTCTATGATGAGATAGAGGATTTTCCTGTCTCGGTAAGTATCGGAGGAATATTTATAGATAACGATATGCTTAAAAAAGGGTTAGACGAGGTCTTGGCACTCGTAGATGTGGAGATGCGTAAGAATAAAGAACGCTTTTACGTTCAAAAGGGTAGGTACGAAAAATGAGTTATCTGATGTTGGTGTTATACGGTGCAATATTTATCGGCTATAACATTGTGGTACAGTGGTATATCTCAATTGTCATCATGACATATGATAATCTGGTTAAAAGAATATTATATTTTACCGCTATTAACCTCGTTATATTCTCGTTATTTATGCTTTTCCCAAGCGGTTTTACCGAGATAGCGGCCATGGCACTTTTCTATGGATGCACCTATATACTTGTGCGCAAGGTTTACCTTTCGGGTAAACAGAGTGCATGGTTTATAACCCTATCCTTTGCGGTTAATCTTTTCGCCATAAGGATGATGGTTAGGGGGATATATACACTCATTACCGGCACAACCCTATCCGAAATATTTGAGCAACAATCACACCTACTCCTTACAGGTGCACTAGGTTTTGCACTTCCCATACCCTATATAATTGTTGTAAGCAAGATCGTGCGTAAAGATAAACTTGATGCGATATTGATCGACAAACAAAATTTACTATTCTCCAATGCAATTATGTTTGTACTATTAATATACCTTGCTTTAGGGCAATCACTGCTAGTGCCCGCCTCAGAACATGGATCAACGGCTACAATCAGCATATTCGTTGCGGTAGGTGCGATAGGTATCTATCTTTTATCGCTTACCTATACATATATGTTCTCTGAGCTACAGCTTAATGTTGATAAGGTAGATAAGCTTAGCAAGGTGGTTGC
>CAYJOX010000010.1:14187-20011 GCA_964371915.1 uncultured Oscillospiraceae bacterium | reverse complement strand
CCTTTACAGCACCGAAGCCAAACACCCTAGCGACATTAATTATACCAACGCCGCGCATCTCTACAAAGTGACGTATATTCTCGGGGGAGCGCCCCACAATTGTGCGGTTCGAAACACGGCGAAGCTCTACTGCATCATCTGCGATAAGGCGGTGACCACGCTTTACAAGCTCTATTGCTGTCTCACTCTTTCCAACGCCGGAATCTCCAAGCATTAGTATCCCCTCACCGTAAACCTCAACAAGAACACCATGCCGAGTAATCCTTGGGGCCAGCTCTACCGCAAGCACCGAGATAACAGAGGAGGAGAGCTCGGAGGTATTCTCCTTAGAGCGCAACAGGGGTATTTTGTTCTTTCTTGCAATCGAGCGTAATGTCGCATCTATCTCCAAGTTTCTTGAAATCATAACGGCTATCGGCTTTGCAGCAAATAAAAATTCAAGCTGCTGTTTACGCTTAGCTTTAGTTAGATTGTTAAGGTAGGCAAACTCAGCAAGGCCCATTATCTGTATACGGGTTGGGTCAAAATACGCATCAAAACCTGCAAGCAGTAGGCCCGGTCGATTAACATCAACCGTATGAATCTTTATCTCGGAAAGTGGTTGTGGGGTATAGATCACCTCTAAGTGAATGGTGTTAACTATTTTTTCTAACGGTACTGTAAACTGAGCCATCATAGTCTCCTGTTTTAAATTCTTTATATAATTGTATCAAAAATATGCCCTTAATGCAACATCTATCGAGCAATTATAGATGGGGTTTACATTTTGCCTTATATGTAGTATAATAATAGTGTTGTGTCATGTATTTTATCATGGAGATATTAGATGCGTATTGCGATGTTTACCGAGGGATATCTTCCCTATATAAGTGGTGTAGTAACCTATGTAAAAATTTTAAGGGACGAGCTTGTAAGGGCTGGACATGAAGTTTTAATAGTTGCAGCCTGCCCAAAAAAATTAAGGCTTCCGGAGGAAACTCAGGATGTGATGTATTGCTCATCCATTCCGATGAAGCGTCTATATGGCTATGGTGTTACCAACCCTTTAAATCTAAAGTCCTACAAAAGAATTGCGGAATTTAATCCGGATTTAATTCATATTCACACCGAGTTTAGTATAGGCCTACTGGGATTATATTCAGCAAGGTGGTTAAATGTTCCTGTCGTCTATACACTCCATACCATGTATGATGATTATCTGGGATATATTACCTCAAAGAGGTTTGAACATGTGATGAAATCCGCTACACACCTGTATCTACGCAACATTGCAAGTAGAGCAACCGAGATAACCGTACCATCTGATAAGGTGGTGAGATATCTGCGGCATTTCGGGGTAAATCGTCACGTTAACCTTGTACCAAACACCGCCGCAACAAGAGATTTTTTACCGGAAAATAACCCGAGTGAGTTTGTAGCTAGGGCAAGAAACCATATGGGGCTTGAGGATGACGATATCGCTATTCTATTCGTAGGTAGATTAGGTTTTGAAAAAAGCATTGATGTATTGATAGACGGTTTTGTTATGGCATGCCATGATAAGCCGAGGTTTAAACTTGTTATTTTAGGGGATGGCCCTGAGGCGGATAAGTTAAAGGAACATGCAGCGCAGACTCCTATTGCCGACCGGATTATATTCACCGGCAAGGTCGAATACAAAAACATAAGTGCATACTACAATGCATCCAGCCTTTTTTGTACAGCATCAACCTCTGAGACAAATTCTATCACAATCTATGAGGCAACAGCCGCAGGTTTATATGTTTTCCAAAAGCTTGATAGGTTTAATATCGGCCAGATTACAACGGGCTTAACAGGCGATATATTTGAAAATAACGAGGAGTTTTGTAAGCTCATAGATTGGTACTGGAACATGAGCGACGACGAGAGGGCAAGGCTGAGAGAAAATGTAACAATTAGCAGTAGAGTCTATAACGAGGAAGTTTTCTGCGAGCGGATGCTTAATGTATATAATATCGCCACAACTAAGCATAAAGAAAAGGCAAGTTTTAACCCGATTAAGCGCCTAATCGGCAGATAGCAAGCCTTATGAAAGGAATAGCTTTATGAGCACAAAAAAAATTGTGGGTATTGCAATTGCATGCCTGCTGTTAATAATAACCGGTATTAGCGGGGTTTATACCGCGCAAACATTGCAGGAATTTACCGTTCCCGATACCGAGGAACTATTAAACAACGCTTACGGGCAGGATATTGCAATGATTAATATCATCGGCACAATAGATGATACCGGCGATGATATTAGCTCTGTTATTAACGGCACCTACCGGCATGATGCGACGGTGGATCAGATTAAGGATTTGACAAAAAACAATAGTAACAAGGGAATTTTACTCTATCTTAACACACCGGGTGGTGGTGTACTGGAGAGCGACGAAGTATATCTTGCACTAATGGAGTACAAGGAAGCTACCGGCAGGCCTGTTTATGCCTATATGGATGAAATGGCGGCATCGGGCGGATATTACATCTCCTGCGCAGCAGATACCATCATATGCAACCGTAACGGACTAACAGGCTCTCTTGGTGTAATATTAGGATATACCGATATGACCGGACTTTACGAAAAGCTTGGTATTGAGCAAAACGTCTATACATCAGGGCCGTTTAAATCAGTTGCTCCGGATGAGCTAAAGGATGATGAAGATGCCATCTATCAATCACTGGTTGATGAGAGTTATGAACAGTTTGTAAATATAATTGCAACCGGTAGAAACATGAGTGATAGCCAGGTAAGAGAGCTGGCAGACGGCAGGCTATACTCGGCAACACAGGCGCTTGATAATAATCTAATAGATGTTATCGGGAGCTTTGATGATGCAGTTTCACTAATTTATGATGAGACCGGATATAGTGTAAACCACTATCCGCTCTACTCGAACTACAACTTTTTCGATCAGCTTTTTGCAAGAGCTTCAGCTATCATCCCAAAAAGTGATACTCAAGCTTTATTAGAGGTTATAAACAATACACAGCCAATGGAGCTATACTATGTCCTTCAAAATTAACCCCAATATCACCGCGGGTTTTTGGGTAAGGCTGGCAGCCTTTGCGGTCGATAATCTTCTTATTATGTTTATACGGCTAGTTGTAAATTTATCTGTATTTGGTCTTTTTTCGCTAGTTTCCACACCTGTTTTTTTTAGTTACAGGCTTATAGACATTGTTTATTTAATAATAGCTGCTGCATATTTCACCTTTTTCACCTATAGGTATGAGGGGACACCGGGCAAAAGGCTCTTTCGCCTTAAGGTTATAGATTGTTCGGATAAACCCGGCTGGTTAAACATACTATACCGTGAAACCGTTGGGCGTTTTCTTACCGGTTTTTTCTGCCTCGGTTATATAACTATGGTGTTTAGCCCCGAGCACTGCACATTTTCCGATATGCTTTGCGATACAAGGGTTGTCTATATAAACGTATACTCAAGGAATATGCTTTGAACAGTCATAAAAAACAAAATAATTTTCGATCACAGCTTGTAAAGTTAATTACAGCCGGTATTCAGTTTATAAAGTTTTCTATTGTTGGGCTTTTTAATACCGGTTTAAACTATATTATCTATTCCTCCCTTGTGTTCGTAGGGCTACATTATCTGTTATCTAATACCGTGGCATGGGCAATAGGCATATTGGTTTCATACCTGTTAAACACCAAGCTTGTATTTAATACTACTGCTAAAAAATCTGCAATGGCTAAAACCTATGTGGTGTATGGAGTTTCCTACCTTGTTACACAGATCGGTATGGTTGTGCTTGTAGATTTTATAAATCTATCGGAATTTCTGGCACCTTTGGTAATGTTGCTGTTCTCGGTACCGTTCAACTTTTTTTCTATGAAATACTGGGCCATCGGTATAAATACAAGGAGGCTTGTTGTTTTTGATCTTGATGGTACACTCTTTGCCACACATCCCGGCATTACCTCCTCCATGGAGGCTGTACTTATTGACAACGGCTTGCAAAAGCCAAACGAAAAGATGCTGGAGGAGTTACTGCTTGGCGGTTCCACGGCTATGCTAATAAAAAACAACTATGGGCTAGCTGCGGATGATATACGCAGGGTTATTCGGGAATACCGTTTACACTATCTACAGTTTGGTATCTACAACTGCAAACCGTATGACGGTATATCCGATCTGCTTGAAACACTATACAATAAAAACTGCATGATTGCCATAGCAAGCCTAAAAAGGGAGAATGTTCTAAAGGAGCTTGTGGAGCTTAAAGGCTTTGCCAACTATTTCGACCTTATAGTGGGAAACAATGACGATTGTACGATTACAAAAGCACAGATGCTTAGAACGATAGCCGATACCCTTAACGCCTCCCCCGACAATACCACTATGGTGGGAGATAGCTATTATGATTATGACGCGGCAAAAATGCTTGGCTGTGATTTTATAGGTGTAACCTATGGATATGGATTCAACGCAGAGGAGATTAGCCGCCTTAATGATGTTACCTTTGTAGATAGTGTCGACGGAGTAGGGGAACGGCTCGGATTATGATAAGTAAAATGAATTTCAAGCGGGTAGGGCAAAAGTTTTTAACTACAAAGCCCAACAAAATATTTTTGTGGTGTTATATCGTATGTATTATTATCTCTATACTTTTTGTTTTGCTATCCTTTGCTGCCGATAGAGTGCTTCGGGCCGCCGGCCTACTTGAAGCCGAGACGCTTTACTGGGAGGATATTGTTCCCCTAGAGATAACACCTACGCCGGATGGAAAGATATTTTCCTATTCTATTGATCCACAGATACTATTGCCACCAAAGGAACAGCTTGTTAGCACAATAAGGTTAAATATCGATTTTGAGAGCGATACAGGCGAGCTTGCCGCATATTATAAATCCGGTGATGAACAAGATTTTTCGGTACAAAACAGGGTGTATGGGTACCCGGATGACAACGCTATTTTATTTGATTTAGGCTTAAAGATGGTTTCGGAGCTAAGGATAGATCCGGCAAGTAATGCCACAGCAATCGGTGTGTTTAATAGTATAGATATTAATCCTGTACGAGATCTGGTTGACTATTTTATGCTTAACGGTGCTACAATATATTTTGTTATTCTTATACCGGCGATGATAGCATCGGTAATATGTACGATAAAAAAGGCAATGGTGAATGATGAAGTTTCTCCCTCTTAGTGTGCCGAACTTTTGCGGCAACGAAAAAATTTATGTTGAACAGGCAGTTGTAAGCGAATGGGTCTCTACCGGTGGCAGCAAGGTTACCGAGTTTGAGGCAGAGATTGCAAGCTACACTGCATCCGATAGGGCGGTTGCCACCGCAAGTGGTACAGCGGCTTTGCATCTTGCACTGCTTTGTGCCGGCCTTAAAACAAACGAAGAAGTTTTAGTGCCTACACTAACCTTTGTTGCAGCTGTTAATCCTGTTAAATATGTTGGTGCCGTGCCGGTGTTTTTTGATTGTGACGACACTCTATGCATAGATGTTGACGCAGTTAAGGAGTTCTGCGAAACATCCTGTGATTTTGACGGAGAGATATTGCGCAATAAAAAATCCGGCCGTAAGGTGAGCGGCATTATTCCTGTTCATGTATTTGGCAACCTAGCCGACATGGAAGCGATAACGGATCTTGCAAAAAAATACAACCTTTTTGTATTGGAGGATGCTACCGAAGCACTTGGAAGCAAATTTTTAAAGGGTAGGTTTGCCGGAAAAATGGCAGGTACAATAGGCGATTTTGGCGCCTTTAGCTTTAACGGCAACAAACTTATTACAACCGGCTCCGGCGGTATGCTAGTTGCGAAAAATTTGGAGCGCTTAGAGCA
>CAYJOX010000010.1:12271-14177 GCA_964371915.1 uncultured Oscillospiraceae bacterium | reverse complement strand
AATATCTCTCCACCCAAGCAAAGGATGATGAGATGCATTTTGTACATGGAGATGTTGGGTATAACTATCGAATGACAAATCTACAGGCCGCTTTGGGGCTTGCACAGATGGAAAACCTAGAACGTTTTATAGCCATCAAAAACGAAAACTATAGCCACTACAAAAATGCTTTAGCCGGAGTTAAGGGAGTGCGCCTTTTAGAGTTTAGAGAGGACATTCGCTCTAATCGTTGGTTCTACAGCCTTATGCTTGACGATTTCACCGTAAGTCGTGATAGCCTAATGCAGATATTTACAGAGCAAAAGGTAGGGGTTCGCCCTATCTGGACATTAATACACACCTTAACCCCATATAGAGATTGTGAATATCATGGCGGTGAACGCAGTAAAAAATATCGTAGCGGAATAATTAATCTCCCCTGTTCCACATCACTAACCATAGAGGATGTAAAAAGGGTTTGTGACATTATAAAGAATGTACAGAGAGGGTAATACTGATATGGATATAAAACCATTTGTAATAACAAGAGAGTGTACTGTAAGGGATGCTATGCAAAAGCTATCAGAGACAGGCATGAGAATGTTATTACTGTGCGAAAACAAAAAGCTCATCGGAATAATAACAGATGGTGACATTCGTAGGTTTATACTTTCCGGCGGGCAGATAACACAGCCCTGTGAGCTTGCAGCAAACAAAAACCCAAAGACGGTAAAACAGGGTGAACTTAAAAGGGCAAAAAGGTTATTCGATGAACTGGATGCAAACGGTGTTCCGGTAATAGCAGAAGATGGCACAATTATTGATATATATTTTGATAAAAACCCCTACCCTATAGCCGAGAAGGTTGATATTCCGGTAGTAATAATGGCAGGTGGGCTTGGAACAAGATTATATCCCTATACAAAGGTTTTACCAAAACCACTCATTCCGATTGGCGAACTGCCTATAATAGAGCATATTATTAATAAGTTTTCAAGTTTTGGCTGTAAGGATTTTTATATTGTTGTTAACCACCGCAAGGCAATGATAAAGGCCTATATGACCGAAACACCAAAACCATATAACCTGCATTTTATAGATGAGGATAAGCCGCTTGGCACGGCGGGGGGGCTATCGCTATTAAAGGAAAGAATAAACGGAAGCTTTTTCCTTACTAACTGTGACACCCTAATAGATGCCGATTACAGCAAACTTTATAAAGAGCACCGTGAAAATGGTAACACCATAACGATGGTAACTGCCTTTAAACATATGGTAATACCATACGGTGTAATATCGCTATCAGAGGGTGGGGCGATTTCTGAATTTACCGAAAAACCAAAGATAGATGTTATGATAAACACAGGGTTTTATGTTGTAGATAAAAAAATTGTAGATGAAATTCCGCAAAACTACAACACTACTATGCCTGCAATTATCGAGGACTACCGTAACAGAGGTGATAGGGTGGGAGTGTACCCTATTCGTGAGGACTCATTTATGGACATGGGGCAACTCGAAGAACTTGATGAGATGAGAGCGAGGCTTGAAAATGGTACGCAGAAGTAGATACTCTGTAGAGAGAGCACCCAAAAGGGACAAGCAGGGAAAAATCATCAGAGAACCTAAAAAAAACAACTTCTATCGTAGCCGTGAATTTTTAATGCCACTGCTTTGCATTTTGTTAGTTGTTGCCTGTGGATTTTTAATTAATTTGTGGGTATAACACTTTCACAGCTTGCCTCCCTATGGAATAGTATGTATTGTACTATACCATAGGGAGGCTTTTATATGGATAACTATACTGAACAGCTTATAGATGTAGGGTGCCTTAGGCCTGGAGAGATGCGAAGCAGTTTTGCCGGCGTAACATTGCATGAAAAAAATGGCGGACGAGACGAAGATGCATCCTATTTCGCAAGAATTG
>CAYJOX010000010.1:0-12261 GCA_964371915.1 uncultured Oscillospiraceae bacterium | reverse complement strand
TAAAAACAGAAACAGGGTGTTTTCATCCCACTACTATGTAGATGATAAACAGATTATACATGCAATTCCCGAAGATGAGGTTGCTCTACATTCAAATGAATATGCAAACAGCAACACCATAGCTATAACAATGTGCAGACATACAGGCTGCGACATAGATAGCCTTATTGCAAATACCGAGAAGCTGATAACCGATGTGTTGATACGAAACAACGTCGTGATGTCTGGGGATAAAATTTTTAAAGCAGGTGATTTTATCGATTCCGAAAATTATGAAAAAGGCTTGCTTGAAAGCGATAATAACTTTGCCACTATAGCTAAAAACGTACAGGTCTCATTACTGGCAAAAAGCAGCGAAAAAAAGACAATTCCACAACAAACAACCTATGACAGAGGCATACTGGTACCGACATCAAACGGCTTAGTTTATCCACCGGCCGATACAGAATCCGAAAGTGCAGACGAGGCAGAGCTTACAAAATACAAAAACCTTGGGCTGTACTACCAATAAGCAGTAGTTGGATGTTACGCAAGATTTAAAGAGTAGATTTAAGGAAAAATCTACTCTTTAATATTATCGATTATAATTAATATCTGATTAACAAGTTTACCCCGCTAAAAAGCAGGTATACACCAAGGCTTATAACCAGTAGCATATCGGTAGCAATCGGCATTATAATAAACATTAGGGCTACGGCAACAGAAATAATTCCGGTTATAAGCCCTGCACCCCACCCTTTATTGCCATACTCCCGCTGTTTAGTAGCAGATATTATTTTAAACACCCCAACTATAAAAAGTATAAAGGTTATTATACCGGATATAAAGCTAACGGTAAATCCGGAGGGAAGCAGTAGAAACAACAGCCCCAAAAGTATGTTAAGTATGCAGCCGGAAAGCAACCTTGGGTTGCGGTATTCCCTCTCTTTAACCGAGAAATACTCTACCCCTCTAAAGCCTCCGGTAATTAAAATACATACTGCTGCTATTGTCTCCACCGTTGCAACGGTGCCTAGTGGGTTAACTATGCAAAAAACTCCGGCAATGATTAGCAGTATACTTAAAAATATCTTGATACTTTTTATTGTTTTATTGGTGTTTTCCGGGCCACCCGAACTATAAATAAAAAACATTCTATCTTCCTTTATGTGTTTTTTGCCGCATCTACAATAAGGTTTGCTATGGTTTTTATATCGATAGCGGCAGTATCGATACAAAGGTTATAATTTTTCATCTCTCCCCATCTTTGATCGGTATAAAAGCTATAATATTTTGCACGTTTTTTATCCACAAGGGAAATCTTCTTTTCCATTGCATGGTGTGATAACTCCTTTTCCTGTGGCACCTTTGCATAGCATCGCTCTATACGAGAGTTCATGTCAGAGGAGTATATAAACACACTTAGAGTATCCTCTCCTTTTAGCAATACATCGGCACATCGCCCTACAATAACCACATTACCTTTTTTGCCAATCTCCCCTATAAGCCGAGCCTGAGCAGCCTGTAACTCCAGCGGTTGGTTTTCAAGCGGCATAACAAACGTCCTTGCAACGGTTATAGGGAACATCCTTGTATAGGAAGCCTCACTAAACTGCTCTACATACTCCTTTGAAAAACCACTTTCCTTTGATAATAACTCAATTATCTCGTTATCATAGTAGGAGAAATCCAGCAGATCGGCTACCCGCTTTGCAACCTCCCTGCCACCACTTGCAAACTGCCGGCTTATAGTTATTATTTTTTTCATTAGTTCAGGCACCTTTCTATCTTTATTAAATATTATTCGATATCAAATGCATTCAGTACCGAGGTTGCAACAAGCTCATCTCCGAGCAGCTCTTTATATCTTGCTGTAGCCTCCTTGCCCTCTCGTTGCAGCTGGCGTAGCTGTTGCCTTGTAAACTCTCTGCGCCCAAATAGGCTGTAAAGCTTTTCCTCGTAATAGTAAAGTTGCTCTAGCACATCCTTTTCCGGTGCATTGCTAGAAACGTTGCCATCTGCATCCTTAAATGTGATCATCTTCATGGTAACACCTCTCTATGCTAAAGCCTCGCCACACTCCTCCTGTAGGCGCTGTAGCGATAATATATATACCTTAAGAGAAAATAACAACTGATCGATGGATACACCTTCGTCCGCACCATGCACAAGCCCAACAAAATCCGGTGCATTCTCATCATCTCCTATGCTGGGGCCGTAGCTTACACAGTTATCTAACTTCCTTGCATATGTTCCGCCGGACATTGTCTGTGGTTTATTAACGGTACCGGTACAGCTATCATACACATCACAAAGAATCCTTATGGGCTTAGATGTAGGATCCATAAATATACCATAACTTACATGCCCTGCGGTATAGCTCATCTCATAGCCCTTTGCAAAGTTACTAAGTGTCTGTGCAATATCCTCTGCAACACAGCCAAAAGGTGCTCTTATATTTATATGTGCAGATATTCTGCCATCCTTCACCTCAAACATAGAGGGAACCATAGATAATGGAGTGAAATATGGTTTAGTAGCCGCTATTCCGGCATTTCCACCACTGTAATCGGATGTTAACTGCTTAATTGCCTGTATAGCCTTTAATTCTTTACCGCTACATATGTTATTGGATAGGATATAATCCATTAACACATCGGCAGCGTTAACCGATCCCTCCGGATGTGCGGTATGCCCACCCGTTCCATGTGCAATAATGCGTGTATATTGCCCTTCCTGTATTAGCTCCACATCTTCGCTAGCTTTTAAGTTTTGCGCTGTTTTAACTAATGCGACCGCCTTTTTAGGAATAACATTTGATGCATCCGATCCTTTGAGCTCGATAATAGCATCGGCAATACTATCACTCTCAAAACGGCCCTCTATTACAGTTTTCTCGCCATAGCCTACCGGAAAGTTCCCGTCCGGAGTAAATGCAAAAAATGGTGGCTCGTAGAGGGCATTATATCTATCCATATCTGTCATGCCGGTCTCTTCGTTACAACCAAAAATTGCTCTCATAGAAAGTTTGCATGGCCTGTTCTTAAAAAATAGCAGTGCAAAAAGAGAAAGTACGCCCGGCCCCTTATCATCCGATACTCCTCGGCCCAAAAGATAGCCTTCACGCTCGGTCATTGTGAATGGGTCGGTATGCCATCCCTCACCGGCCGGCACAATATCTAGGTGAGACAGGGTTGCAAGATACTCCTCCCTCTCACCATCTATATAAGCAAACCCAAAATATCCGCTACCGTCTACCGTTTTTAGGCCATACCCCTGTGCAGCCTCCAACATAATATCAAGAGCCTTTCTAACGTTCTCCCCATAGGGGGCATCGTCGGCAACGGCCGGTGCCTCCACACTATCTACAGCTACAACCTTAGCTATAAGCTGTAGTATCTCCTGCCGTTTCTCATCTATAAAGCGATCAACCTCATGTTCAAATGACATAATTTCCTCCTGTGTTTCTATACTAATTGGTTTTTGATAAAAGGTAATCTATAAGTTGCCTTGCCGTCCTACCAGATTTTCCGCTATGGCTCATCTCCCAGCTATTTGCTGCAAGCAACAGCGCCTCCTCATCCATCTTAATGCCCTCACGCTTCGCAACCGCCTTAACTATTTCATTAAACTCCTTTTTTCCGGGTGCATCGAAGAATATCATCTCTCCAAACCTTGCCGAAAGCGAGGTTTTTTCCTGCACCGTTTCGCTACCATGCAACCCATCACGATCGGAGAAATCCTCCTTTATTAGGTGGCGGCGATTTGATGTTGCATAGATTAAAACATTGTCCGGCTTTTTTTCTATGCTACCGTCTATAACTGCCTTTAGGTATTTATACTCTACCTCATATTCTTCGAACGATAGGTCATCCATAAAAATTATAAACTTATAGTTTCGATCTTTAATTACAGAGATGACCGCGCCAAGCTCCCTTAGCTGGTGCTTATATAGCTCTATCATCCGCAGGCCTTTGCTACAATATTCGTTAAGAATAGCCTTAACACTGGATGATTTTCCGGTTCCGGCACTTCCAAAAAGCAGGCAGTTATTTGCCCTTTTCCCAGCTATAAATGCCTCGGTATTGTCGATTAAGCTTTTCTTTGCACTGTCATACCCTATAAGGTCACTCAGTAGTATAGGATCGGGAGATTGTACCGGTAAAACATCGCCCTCATTAACATTAAACGCACGGTAAAGCGCATACACTCCTACCCCGTTAGCCCCATAAAAGCTCTCAAGTTTAGCCTTAAAACCCTCTACATTTATTGCTTCTTTAAGCCTATTTGTAAGGCTGGATATTATTGCGTTTTCCTTATTTAATGTTTGCCTATAGTTTAATAGCTCCTCTGTAAGCCCTGTGGGTTTATTATTAAAGATATTATAAATTACAGCTATATCATTCCCTGCTATCTGTGATATACTCCCACCGGTATCACCCCGCATCTCGCAGGATAGGCTGTATGCATTCTCGGCTGTTATTAACAGATAGGCAATATAGCATTGCCAGATATTTGCATTAAGGCCGAATTTTGTTGCAAATTCGATAAGCTTCCCCGTGACAATATAGCTATTCTTTTTTTCTACTACCGAAACTACCGTTTCATCCTCGGCAATATTTCGGTAGAGTATGAGCTCTTTTATCGACATACCTTTAACCCTCTGTATATTCTATTTTTTCACTAAGCTTTATAAGCGTGGGATTAATTTTAAAGGAGCTAAGCAGCTGTTTAAGCCTTTCGTTGCCGGCGCCACCCTCTCTCCTGCCTATCCGCTTTGCCCTAATCATTGAGTTTTTAGGGGTATTTTCTATATCTACAAACTCCACAACATCGACATCGTACCCATTTATCTTTAGCACCTCACAGCGTATCACATCGGTAAGTAGAGCCGAAAAGCGCTCCTTGTATAGCCCATGCTCAAGCAGTAGAGATAGACCCCCTGCACTATCTATCTGTGCATTTACTTCGTGTTGGCAACAGGGCACCGAAAATATGTATTTTATCTTGTTTTGCATGGCATAGTGAAGGGCATAGTCTGTTGCGGTATCACAGGCATGTAGCGATATCATGGCATCAACATCTGCTAATGTTGCAACCTTAGAAACGTCTCCTACCTTAAACTCAAGGCCATGGTAGCCGTATTTATCTGCGATACTATTGCAGTTTTCTATAACATCTTCCTTTAAGTCATACCCTATCATCTTAACATCTATCTTCCTAATAGCGGTAAAGTAGTAGTATAGAATAAAGGTTAGGTATGATTTGCCACAACCAAAATCGACTATCTTTAGGCTATCACCCTTATAGGTTGAAAATTCATCGGCAATAATCTCTACAAATCTATTAATCTGCTTATATTTATCATACTTTGATTTCTTAACCTTAAATTTTTCATCAAAAATGCCAACATCTACAAGTGGAAGTATCTCCTCCCCCTCCTTTAAAATATAGCTTTTAGCTCTGTTATGCGAAATCTCTACATCCACGGCATTCTTTACTTTTTGTTCTGTCCTTAAAAGCTTTTGCTTTTTAGTTAGCCTGTAGGAGATGTTTTTTTCTTTTAACATTATATTAATATGCAGAAAATTAACATCGTTTAGAGTGTTTTCAATATAGCCTATAAGCTCATCGTAGGCAATATTTGTGTGATAGGCTTTATTGTTCTTTATGCTCTCGGCCTGCCACTGCCTTTCACCTTTAATCATAACAGGGCGTATGGTCATCTTTTGAACATTCTGTTTGGAGCGGCTGAATATCAGCTTTACAATATCATCTACCGAGATATTACTAAGCTCGGCAATTAAATCTTTATACATAGCTACGTCTGCCCCTCTACCCTTGTAATAAACCTTGAATATTTCCCTATACAATCGGCATCAAAATTGATAGAACTCTGCCCTAGTTTCTCTAAAAGTCGATCATCGATCTCCTGCTGGTACTCAAGCTCTATCTCGTAATCGGTAACACCGAGGTAGGAGCTTTTATCTATGCATAGCTCAGTGTTATCATCCCATCTACAGATATGCCTTTCGGTGGTAAGGAACCCGTTTTTTTTGCAATCGGCTATACACTCCCCTGTTATATGCGATATCTTATCTCCGCTAAACAGCGCCGGCAGTGTTTCTAGCTTCTCCTCATACTCTTTCTTGATATGCAGTGCACCCTCTTCCGATATCGGCATCTTAACCTGTAGCTTATATCTACCATCTATCTCTCTTACCCTAACGGTAATCTGCCTAGCCTTTAAAGCCCCCTCATCATCAGAATAGTAATGGTTAGTCTGGGTTATAACCTCATCTATTCTAAACTCACACAGTAGCTGTTCAAACTGGCGCTGTGTTATAAGCTGTTTAAGCTCCTTTTCTATCACGTATTCTCCTTAGTGTTGCAAATTATAATAAGTTAAGCTATACTTAACCTATCGATCTTTTCTTCAGGTGTTTAATGCTTAAGCGATGTATTGTGATTATGCTAATAGTAAGTGTGTGCATTACGGTAATAGCATATACCGATTTAGTTGTGCGCCCCAGCTATTTTATAAAAACCATGATAAAGGCTCCAATCTTCTTCTTTACCCCACTATTGTTTTCGCTATGGGATAAGGATTATAAGCCGTTTAAGATAATCAGCTCAAACCTTTCCGGATTAAAGTTAAGCGCACTGTTAGGCATATTAATATACATCGCAATGGTTGGTTGTTACCTCGTGGTTGATTCACTAATCGATCTTAGCGCAATTAAAACCTCGTTAGAAAATAATCTAGGAATTAATCGCAACAATTTTATAGTTATAGGTCTATATGTATCGATTGTCAACTCTTTTTTAGAGGAGTGGTTTTTTAGAGGGTTTATCTTTGGCCGTGTAAGGGCGGTTTCTAGGCCTATCGCATATATTATAAGTTCCCTCAGCTTTAGCCTTTACCATCTAGCCATAATTGATGGGATGTTTAATATCGGCCTGCTAGCACTTGTTATGGTGGGGCTTTTTATCGGTGGCACTATATTCAACCTACTTAACGAGAGGAATAATAATATCTACTCCTCCTGGTTCTGCCATTGCTTTGCAAACCTTGCAATGAACACCATAGGCTTTTTTATATTCTTCGGCTAAGGTAAAAAGTCATCAAGATATTTTTTAACCGATCGTGTCATCTCAACGCTAAAATCACTGTTGTATTTTCGTTTGCAAAACGCCCGCATAAACTCCTTGAAATCCTTTACCACACCCTTTTCTTTTTCTGCCCTGTCTAGATAGCATTCCTTTATCTTTTTATCTGTTAGATGTGGATAGCCGTTTTCTCCCACAACATATTTTTTATCAAAACGTTGTGGCTTGTTTCTTTGTAGCTGTTGCTCGGTTGGGTAACCTATAACTAACATACACACCGGTACCGTGTGCGCCGGCAAATTTAACATTGTACGGTGCTTTTCACAATTTTCCATTATGTCGCCTATATAGCAGCTACCAAGCCCTAAACTCTCGGCTGCAACCACCATATTCTGTGCGGCTATGGCAGTATCTGTGATTGCTAAAAACAGATCTCCAACCCCTACATCCCTCGGCTTAGCATCTGCAATTTTAAAACTTCTTAGCCAGCGTGTGTGGTCGGCTACAAATACAAAAACTATTGGGGATTTTGCTATAAACGGTTGATTGTCGCAACTTTCCGCCAGCTGTTGTTTCAAATCGGCATCGGTTATATCTATTATGCTGTAAAGCATCTGATTGCCTGCTGTAGGTGCTTGTATCGCTGCATCGATTAATATATCCTTTATATCACTGTCTACCTCTTTATCTAAAAATGATCGTATCGATTTTCTGTTAAGAAGGCTTTTTAGTATAACATTCATCTGCATTAAACCGTTTTGCTCGGCTTTCCTTTGGTTAAACTTATTACTATCAATTATACAGATAATATGTCGTTAAGTCAATCACAACTATATATTGAATTACCTGTTACTTAATGATATAATAACATGGTTGCAACAAACAGGAGTTTTAACATGACATTAAAAGAAATATCAGAACTACGCAGAAGATTTAACGTAGATAAAACAAATATAGGGCTTGTGAGGGGCTGTTTTGTAAACGAGAAAAGGGAGATTATCTCCCGCTTTAGCGAATCACTCCATCTTATGGCGCCCTCCGATAAGGAGAAGATGATCTCTATCCTTAAACGGTCCCTTTCCGGCACGATTGGTAAAAATCTTATCGACCTTTCGTTCTCTACTGCACAGGTGGTAGACAGTGAGGAGCACCGGCTTTTATCCGGCCTTGTTAGCTCTCGGCTAAAGGATGATATCTATATAGAGGAGCTGTTTACAAAGGTCATATCCTCGGCCGATATCGAGGGTAGCTATATGATACTTCTCTGTAACGATATCTATGATGTACCATACAAAGACCTAAACGGGGAGGGCAATGGTGAGAGTGATAATGTTCATAGCTACATCGTCTGTTCTATCTGCCCCATAAAGCTTACCAAGCCGGAACTATCCTATATAGCGTTCGAGAACCGCTTTGAAAGCTGTGCGCAGAACACCGTTGTGTCGGCTCCGGTAATAGGCTTTACATTTCCGGCGTTTGACGATAGGGCTACTAATATATACAACGTAATGTACTACACAAAAAACACAAAGCTTACACAGGATAGCTTTATCGATACCCTTTTTAATGTAGAACCGCCCTTGCCGGCCGACTCCCAAAAGGCGGTATTTAATGATCTATTAGTAGAAAATCTGCAGGAGGAGTGCAGCTACGAAACAATCTGCACCGTAAACGAACAGCTTGTGCAGTATATCGAGGAACAAAAGGAGATAAACAAGGATCCGCACCCCTTAGTTACCGAAAGGGTTTTAGATGATCTGCTAACCGGCAGCGGAATCTCACCGCAAACGGCACAGGCTGTTGTTGATGGGTTTAAGGAGCGTTTCGGGGACGAGCCCACCGTTATCGCAGGTAACCTTATGGATAAGAAGCAGGAGCTACTAACCCCCGATATTAAGATAACCTTAAATCCCGATTGTGGGGATGTTATAAAAACCCGTATTATAGACGGCACCCCCTACATAATGGTTAGAGTTACCGGTGGGGTGGAGCTAAACGGTGTGCCACTTAAGATATAAGCCGTGTTGTTCGTTACATTTAGCCTGCTGTTTATTACATTACCCCCTTGCAAGGTAAAATATTGATTATACTAATCTAGTATTATAGTTTAAAAGGGGTTTTATGAAAAAGTATCTAATTTTATTTTTATGTTCACTCTCGGTATTATTAGCAGGTTGCACGCCAAGGGTCGCTGTGATAGATAGCAGTACCACCACAACATTAGATGGTGATGATACTATTGCAACCGATAGCCTAGGGTTATCGGTTGTCACCTCTGCACTAAGGGGTTATGAGGCATCAAGCTCAATCGGCAACGAGGCCGGTTTCTATAATATGTCGGAGAATAATATCCTCTATACCGACTATGAAACCGCAAGCCGCCTACATCTTTGCAGTACCCCTAACTGTGAGCATGACGATGATAGCTGTACCTCTTTTTATAATGGTCACGGTGTGCTGTTTTTATCCAATACAGGGGAAAGCCTTTTCTACCTTGGTAGCAATAGTAGCGTTACAGAGTTTGAATCGGACGAAGAATATATGCAGGCCAACCGAGACCTGCTTTATAGAATGGAGCTAAGCGGTTCCGGCAGGGAGCTGATATGCGATTTCGGCACCGATAAGGATTATTCCGGCGGCCATATCATAGCGGGTGAAAATGCGCTATACATAAGCTACTATACATATGAGCAGGAGCAACACAAATCTTATATAGGAATGTTAGACCTTACAGCGAACAGCTTAACGCCTATTATAGAGCTTAGTGAGGGTGAATATATTGTTTCGGCCTACGGTAATTTTATACTTACCGAGAAAGGCGGTGATATCTATGCACACGATATCTTGACGGGTGATAAGGCGACTGTATTCCAATACTCATTACAGGAAAAGATGTTGGCATTTAACGCCGAATATATTTACAGCTATAACTTTATATCGGGTGAGCTTAACGCTATAAACCTTACCACCAACGAGGAGAATAATATAGCAACATTAGCATCCGGTGCCGAGCAAAGCTATATAAGGCATGTCTATGAAGACTACATCGAGGTTTTTGCAAGGGTAGGCGATGACATGACAAAACATATAATCAACTCCTTAAACAGCGAGATTTATACACCAGAGCTTATGATGCAACGTGATTGGACACCGGATGGGCCGATACATATTGCCATAGATGCTGCAAACAGCGAATATATATTAACCTCGGCAGTAAGCGAGGAGCGGGAGATAGTAGCATACGACCCCGGTGGAGTTCCCTATACAACCACCGCACCGGTAGATCTGCCGGTATTGATAAGTTGGGAGGATTATCTAAGCTCGGTACCGAACTATATAAGCATTGAAGAACTAAATAGTTATACTCCATCGCTTTAACCATAACCTACCTAATAATACAGCCCATAAATCGTAGTATGATAACAAGGATGAAAGAACCGGTACTATATCGGATATAGTACCGGTTAAAAAGTATTTTAGGCTATTCAACTAAAATATTAAACTCTACCTTTGTAATAAATCTTGTTCCGGACACGCTATCTGACTGGCTGAACATCCCATAAAGGCTCAATGTTCCGGGAGATTGCGCCTCGTCGGAATAGGCATGTAATATTAATGTATTGTATAGTTTTGCACCGGATGCCGCTTGACCTTTTGCATAGCCGGCAATCATATTTGTTGCAGTGTCGATTATTGTTATCATCATTTCTTCGGATTCGTTTGCAGCTATCTCGTCCAGCATGCCATCGGAAAGATCACCCGCTATTCCGGATCCGAAAGGATATCCGGATTCTTCAAGCTCTACATAAAGCATTTTATTTTCACCTACATATATAGTGTGTGCCTCACTGCCATACGAATCCATATTATCACCCATAAATATATCAAGCTTTACATCCTGGCTAAGTCCTTTAATTTCAGGGTGTTTTCGCCCTTATTATACTCAAAGCTATATTCTCCCTGTAAATGCTCCGGCGGTGTTCCGGTAATTGTAAGTGTTAGTTCTTCAAGAGTTCCTTCTCCCGTTAATACAAGTAACCCATGCTCAGAGTTAAGGGATAGAACAACATTACCATCGGTAAAAATCTCCAAAGATGGCTCCCCCCCTTCTCTATACATGGTACCACTAGCCGATTCCTTACAAAGATATATGCCGGAATCTACACCAAACTCTACCATAGTTGTGCTCGATTCCGAATCGGGTGTACCTTATGCGGCTGAGGAGGGTGTAGTCTCACCCGAAGAACCACAGGCTGATAGAAAGGTTAAGGTAATAATAACTGCAATAAAAATAATCTTTTTCATATTCCCCCTAAAAAGTTAAACGTTCAATGCAAAAGATGAAACTTCCTCTGCATGAATTAAAGTAGTATCAAAAACCTTTATGTCTACATCATCTTGAGATATTAACAACCCTATCTCGGTGCACCCTAAAATTACACCCTGTGCACCCTGCTTTTGCAGTTTATTAATTATAGCTTTAAATGCTTGCCTTGAAGATTCATTTATATTACCTAAACACAACTCGTCATAGATAATGTTATTAATAGTTTCAATATCTTCAACACTCGGTATAACAACATCTAAACCACCATCTATTAGCCTTTGCTTATAAAAATCTTGCGTCATGGTGTATTTAGTACCTAGTAATGCTACCGTATTAATATTATTCTGTTTAATAACATTATGGGTAGCATCGGCTATATGTAGGATAGGAACGTCTATCTTCATTTGTATCTGGGGTGCTACCTTATGCATAGTATTTGTACAAATAGCGATAAAATCCGCCCCTGCTTTTTCAAGTGTAGCCGCAATATCCGATAACATATCTGCGGCCTTTTCCCAATCACTGGTTGCTTGATACTGCTCAATCTCATAGAAATCTACACTGTATAGCAATATCTTTGCCGAGTGCAGTTCACCAAGTTGCTCCTTTACCTTTTCGTTTATTATCTTATAGTAGGTAGCGGTGCTTTCCCAGCTCATACCACCTATTAAGCCTATAGTTTTCATTGTTCCCTCATATAGCTACTCTTTATATACCTTATAATTATTATACAATATATAGAATTTAAATACAATACAAACGTCATATGGATATTGACTAAAGGGTAGTAGGGCAAACCAACGTCCCTTTGCAGATGCACCGCTACTTCGCTCTCGCTCATATCG
>CAYJOX010000009.1:15256-20977 GCA_964371915.1 uncultured Oscillospiraceae bacterium | reverse complement strand
ACAACCGAGGCACTTGTTTCGGACGAGCCGGAGCAGAACCCCGCACCTGCAATGCCAAACCCGGGCATGGGCGGCATGGGTGGCATGTACTAAGCCATAAATAGATGGTTTTAAAAGCTACCATAGCTTAGCGCTATTACCAAAGAAAAAGAAACCCTATCACTTTTTTAGGTGATAGGGTTTCTTCTTTGTGTTAATGTATTATCTACTTTTTATAAGGGTAATTCCATTTATCAATACAGAAATTATTACTAAACCCCATAGCATCCCGGACATTGTCGGCATAACATCCATTAAGGCCGACCAATCCTCTGCTACAACCCTTTCGGCTTCCATACTGTACATAGTACAAACAGTTACCGCAGTTAAGCATATACTTGCAAATCTGAAAATTTCTGAATTTTTAGACTTCGCCCACCAGACTAAATTTAGCACTGCCATTATTATAGCTCCAAGGCCAAATATCATCCACATAATCGTACCCTCCAAATTGCATTTTTATATAGTATAGCATATTGCAACATAAAAATCTATAAATAAAAGCACAAAATATAATAATAATGCAACAAGCAGGTTTAATAATGGTTGTTTTACAACCTATAATATGATATAGTGTTGGTAAAACAATTTATTGACAGGGCAGATAACATGACAGAATTTATTGTAGATAAAGAGAACTCGTTAGAACGTTTTGTTAGGGCTCGTTCGTTTGGGATGGGTTTCGGGCGCTATGCAGGCTACATAAAACAAAATAAGATAAAGCTAAACGGAAAGAAAGCAAATTTGACCGATAAGGTTTATATCGGTGACGTTGTAAAGCTGTTTTTTGAACTGTACTCGCCCCCTTTAGATATAGTTTATAATGATGGCCAACTTCTTGTAATAGATAAACCACAAGGTTTGCCATCTGTCGGCGAGTATTACTATACTGCAGAAAATATAGTAGCCAAGCAGTTTCCTAACGCTAAACTCTGCCACCGGCTTGATACCGGGACGGGTGGATTGCTTATGTTTGCGTTGACCGATGAGGTTTATGAATACATTTTAACACAACAGAAAAGACAAGGTTTTAATAAATTTTATAGGGCGGTTGTTACAGGCAATATCAAGAATAATGATTTAACTTTTCTGACACATCATCTAATAAAACGTGGTCTAGAATCTCGCGTTAGGGTATACGACAAATCCGTCCAAGGTAGTCAAGAATGCAGATTGGTATACCGAGCCGTAAAAAAAATATCATCGTTAACACTTTTGGACATTCAACTCTTCACGGGGAGAACCCATCAGATAAGGGCGCAACTAGACCACTGCGGTCTACCTATTGTAGGTGATGATAAATATGGTGATCGTGTCATAAATAAGCATTATAAGGTGTTTCGGCCCCTATTACAGGCCTATAAGTTAGACTTTAGCGAAACAAAGGGTGATTACACCTTCTGTGGAAAGGTAATCACCCTTGAGGAAGCGGACTTCATAAAGAAATTTATCTAATCATCTGCTTAAGTTGTTCTATCGTTAATATATACGGTAATATCCTGCAAATTGACTTAGTGGTCAATTTGGTAGGCAATCCAAGTTCTTTCAATAGCTGTCTTCTTTTATTGGCGCTATCGGGTTTTCCGCTAAGCCCTAATGAATATAGTAGTCCCGTATCGAAGGTTTTGCAGCTATTACTGCTTCTATTTGCAACCGACAATATAGATTCTTTTAAAAGCTTCTCCCCTACCCCTTCTACACCTAGCAACCCCTCCTTAGAGGGCGCTTGCTTTCTTTTTTCTACTCCGGCAATTTCCGGTATGTAGGCATGTTTTACTAACTCCTGTGGTACAAGCTGTGCAACAAAAGATCTGATTCTAAATCCTGCCGTATCGCTGTCGGTAAGGATTATTATTCCTTGATTTTTTGCAAACTTAATTATAAACTGTTGAATTGATTTATCCTTAAAAACAGCAAAACCATCGGTTTCGATAATCACCGAGCCTATAAACTCTTTTAGCCTTTGTGCATCATAATGCCCCTCAACAACTATCGCTTCCTTAATATTAATCTTATCCATTATCTTTTCCTTGCTAATCTTCCAATCTTAATAAGATAGCTGTATAGAATAATCTCGCGCTGTGCGGCAGTCGATTTTAGCTTGAGGTCGGCATCTAGCAGTAACCTCATTATTGATTTAATGGCTTTTATGTTTAATTTTACGGCAATTTCGTTTGCTTTTTTTAGCCTATAATCACTCCCTTTGTACCCAAAATCTTTAAAAACCGTGCTATATCTTTTCCCCTGCCCTGTGGCTAATTTCACCCTATAAATATCTACAAAGGAGCCTGTAACTGCAGCAAGTATAGCTATAGGCTCCTGCCCCTGTTCAAGCAGTATTGACAATCGTGAAAAACATTGACTATGGTTCCCTGATACAAGAGCTGATATCATTAAAAATATATCGGTAGAAAGCATTGTAGTTGAGACCTGCTCTACATGTTTAATTTTAATATTATCATAACCACTTACCGCTGCAACCTTCTGCAGCTCGTTGTTTAGCATAAATATATCATGCGAAAATTTATTGATCATCAACTCTGTTGCATCTTCGTCTGCAGTACACTCAAGCTGTTTGACCAGTGTGGAAAACTGCTTTTTTAGCCTTTCCCCTGTTAGATTTGCGATAAACTTATAGCCGCCTATCTCGGTAAACAATGTTATTAGGCTTTTTACACGTTTTCCCTGTGAGGCATATTTATCGGGGTAAAATAAAAAAATAGCTACTCTGCAACTTTCACATAGCTCAATCGATTCTGCTAGTAGCTCAAGGTCATCATCCTTAATCTTTGTAATATCATTGATTTCTATTATTATAACCCTTTTACCGCTAAAGAAGGTCATCAGCCCTAAGTTTTCAACAATCTCCGATACATCGAAATCCCCCTGCTCGTAGCGAACCATATCTTCGGAGCTGTTCTCTTTTGTATACTCCAGCATGGCCATACTTAAAAGCGAGCTATCCTCCGATGCATATAGCATAAAATCTCTTTTATTATCTTTAACGGTTGTAATCTGATTCAAGTTTATCCCTCAATAATATATGATGTATTCGGCCTAATCCAAACAGATATTACATCTTCTGTCTGTAAAAGTTCCGCGGCAGTAAAATCTATACAGGCCGATGGTTTCCTACTAAATAAGGTTTCGGCGTTAATATTGTGTTGCGTTGCAGAACCCGCTACAACTAAATCTTGAATACCATACCCATCATAATCTGCCGTGCCGCTTGCAATAGCAACTTTATATCCTGCTATATCAAGCAGGCAGACATTAGAGCCGGATTGTTTCCTTATAATAATATCAATATCTTCCATAATCGTAAAGGTATCGGAATAATATCCAAGCTGTTCAAAGCTATAAACATCTTCTGCCACAAGATCCATGCTGGTTTGTGAATGCGAAATATCGATTACAGTGCTAATATTTCTTATGTTTCTTTTTGCCAGATAACGCTCTATCTCCTCATTATTGCCCTTTGTCCCTCTATATATAACAGCTGAATTATTATTCTGCGTTATCACCACTACCGGATTAAGGGTTTCCCCTACCACAACAACATGAAAGGTGTTGTAATCGATAATTGAATATGTTATAGCCCCCGAAAGCAATACAATTGCGCCCGATAGTACTGCAAGCTTGTGTCTATCAAAGATTATATTTAATATCCCAACGATAAATGCAATCACCAGTATTAAAAAAGGATAGCTACCCGAAAAATGTATGAACTGCCATTCTATCTGAGCAACAAAGTTTGATATGTATATTAACAGCTCTATCAAAACCTCATCTATACTTAATAAAAGGGCTGTAAATTGTGGTATCGGAAGAAAAGTGAAGGGTAAGGCTAAAAGGGTAAGGCAGATAATCGGTGTTGTGAGTGAAACGGCTAATAGGTTGGCCGGTATGGCAAGCAGTGAAAAACCATCCCTTAAAGCGGCAAACACCGGCATTGTAGCAACTATTGCGGCTAACGATGTTAACATTGCAGAGGCTACCCATGCTAGCGGTTTATTAATACTCTTTAGTTTGTTATCAATAGGGATATAAATCTCGTTAGCAAAAAGTATGCCAAGGGGGGCAAATAACGACAATAAGAGTGATAGATCAATACTGCTATATGGGTTTAGTAGTGTAATTACCAATACAGCAAACCCAAGCGATGTGTAGGTATCGGATTTTCTTTTAAACAGTTTAGAAAATGATAGCATTATTACTACAAATGCTGCACGTACAATAGAAAGCCTTACGCCACATAACAGGGTGTAAAGTATAACTACAATAATAATCACAGGGTAGATGATAAACCTGTTGTTAGAAAGTTTTCGTAATAACAGTAATAGCAAGCTACACAAAATTGAAAGATGTAACCCCGATACAACAAGGATATGCGAAAGCCCGGCTTTACTAAAGTTGGTTACAATATCATAGTTTAAACCACTGCGGTCACCATATGTCATAGCCGCAGCTACGCCAAGAATATCACTGCTTAAATATGGTTCTAACTTCTGAGTAAGGTATTGTTGCACCTCTTTAAAAAAATATGTTATTCCATGCCCATCACTAATTAAAAAAAGGTTACCCTGATATACCGATGAAATAAAAACACCATCACTATAAAGTTCTAACGCATCTGCCCCCGAATCTATAAGCATAACATCACAGGATATCATCTGCCCCGGCAGGGCCTCAGGTGCATCCGTGATATTAATCAGCCTGTTATTTGGTAGGCTATTAGATTCTACAATCCTTAGCTGTAGTATATTAGTTCCGTAAACTGTGCCTCTAACATTCTCAACCACACCCACAATGTTGTGCGTATCGTTAGACACATCCTCTCTGCCGATAATAACTACATTAAATACAATCAAATAAAGCTGTGCGATTGCAATAGCAACAGCAATGACCACCATGGTTATTGCTGTTGTTTTCTTACGCCTTAAGAACTGAGCAGTTAATAAAAGCCCTGACGATAATAATAATACAAACCATGGCCCGACATCGGTTGATATAACAATTAATAGTGAAAAAAGAAAGCTAAAGCCGAAATAAGCAAGCGGCCTTCGCATACTCTATTTAAAAATAAGTGGTAAAGGAGCAAGGTAGGTTAGGTCGTCCCTTTCCTGTGCCTCCCCCTCGGCCAGAACTGCTGCCTTACAAACAACCGTTGCTTTTGCGGCCTTTACAATTTCCTCAAGTGCATATAAAGAACCACCGGTGCTTATTACATCGTCGACAATCAATATGCGTTTACCGCTCATTAAACGCAGATCATTGCTATCCATCACAAGTTGTTGCTCTCGTGCCGTTGTAATGCTTCTTACACTAAACAGTTGCGGATCATCCATATAAAGTTTCGTGCCTTTACGCGCCACAATATAAGGTTTTTTAGCAGTTCTTGCCATCTCATATACAAGTGGGATACTCTTTGCCTCGGCAGTAAACAGTATATCAAACTCCGGTGCAGCCTTTAAAAGTGCCTCGGCACAAGCAATTGTAAGTTCAACATCATTAAACATATTAAATGCAGCTATTGACAGTTTTTCATCTACCTCACAGATGGGTAGACTCCTTGTTAAGCCTGCTATTTCAATAGTATAGTATTCCGACATATATAAACTCCTTATCTTTATAATAACGGCCAGCTTAAAGCTTTCCCGCCTAACAGATGAAAGTGCAGAT
>CAYJOX010000009.1:14499-15246 GCA_964371915.1 uncultured Oscillospiraceae bacterium | reverse complement strand
CTTCCTTACCCACATTGGTAATTAGCCTAAAGCCTGCACTAAGACCCTGATCTTTAGCAACCTTGTCTGCTACAAGAAATATATGCTCGCTCAGTTGAGGCCGTGAAACAAGCTCTGTAGCGTCAATAATGTGCTCCTTAGGGATTATAAGAAGATGTACCGGGGCTATTGGAGCTATGTCCTTAATTACAAAACAGTAATCATCCTCATAAATCGCAGCGTAGGGTATCTCCCCCTTTTGCATCGAACAAAATAAGCAGCCCATATTTTCCCCCTATATTAAGTTAGGTAAAGTTTCGATAATATCGTTTAGTTTATCATCAGATTTTAAACCACCCATAGCCATATCCGGCTTACCGCCGCCGCTACCATCAAACTTTGCTGCTACGCCTTTTATAATCGCCCCTGCTGCCATGCCGTTTGATATTGCACCTTTACCGCATGCGGCAACCATTGATACCTTTTCATTATTGGTACCTAAAATAAATACGACACTGTTTTCATTTCGACTTTTTAGGTTTGTAGCACACTCCCTCAATGTATTGGGATCAATATCCTTAAGCACGCCTGCAAATAGCGTAATGGAATTTATCTGCTTTGCATTAGCTATTATTCCACTTAGCTGTGAATCTGCGGCCGCTGATTTAAGGGATGAGATAATGCTATCCTTCTCCTTGCTATCGCCTACCATTGCAATAAGTTTAGTTGGTAGCTCTGCGGCATTGTTAAGCTTTATTATCTCGGCAG
>CAYJOX010000009.1:3328-14489 GCA_964371915.1 uncultured Oscillospiraceae bacterium | reverse complement strand
TTCCTTTATATAGGTAAGCACTCCAAGGCCGGTAGTGCCCTCAATGCGCCTTACTCCTGCTGCCACCGAGCTTTCCGACAGTATCTTAAAACAACCTATCTCGGCGGTATTGCCAACATGGCAACCTCCACAAAACTCGACAGAATAATCACCCGCGGCAACTACTCTTACCGTATCACCATACTTTTCACCAAAAAGAGCTTGCGCCCCTAGCTGCTTAGCCTTTTCTATCGGCATCTGCTCGGCCGTAACATTAAGATAGCCAAATATTGCATCATTAACCTTCTGCTCTACCCTGCTTAGCTCCTCCTGCGTTGTCTGTGCAAAATGGGTAAAATCAAAGCGAACACGCTTTTCATCTACATAGGAGCCTGCCTGGTGAACATGATCACCAAGTGTTTCTATTAAAGCCTTTTGTAGTAGGTGTGCCGAGGTATGGTTTCTCTTAATTGCATCTCTGCGCACCTCGCCAACCTCTGCGGTCAAAACATCGCCTGTTCTAACAGTCCCATTGACCAATCTACATTTATGCAGGTATAATCCACCGGATATCTTCACCGTATCTATTACTTCGGCTTTCATACTATCTGTATGAAATAGTCCGGTATCACCTACTTCACCACCGCCCTCGGCGTAAAACGATGTCTTATCAAGAATAATAGCTATATCATTTTTCTGGTCAACAGTAAATGTTTCATCGACCACCTCAGCCAATTCACCCTGAACGGCTATGGCCAACACCTTAGCCTCTGTGCTTAAACTGTCGTATCCACAAAATTCGGTAGTAGCTAGATTGCATTCCGAGAATATCTCCTCTGCCCAGCTTGCATCTCCCTGTTTTGCCCTTGCTTCACGTGCAGTATCTTTCTGCTTTTGAAGTAGCTTTTTATAGTTATCTTCATCTAGCCCCAGGCCCTGCTCTGATAGTATTTCCTTTGTTAAATCAAGCGGAAAGCCGAAGGTGTCACTAAGCTTAAAGGCTATGTCACCACCTAAAACCTTTTCACCTAATTTTTTCAATTTATCTATTTCATCCATTAGTAGTGCAGAACCACTGTCAATAGTCTTTGCAAAGCGTTCTTCCTCAATGCCGATGACCTTTTTAATGTAATCAGAATTCTCCGAAAGCTCGGGATATGAATTTGTGTTTAGGCCGATAACCGTATCACAAAGCTTTTGTAAAAATGCGCCTTTAATCCCAAGTAGCCGCCCATGCCTTGCCGCACGCCTAAGTAGCCGGCGCAACACATATCCACGCCCTTCATTGCTTGGCAATACACCATCGCCTACTAAAAACACGGTGCTACGGATATGGTCGGTAATTACTCTAACCGAAATATCTTTACCTTTATCCTGTTTATAGCTATAACCGGAAAGTTTTTCAATCTCATCTATAATAGATTTCATTGTATCAACTTCAAATAGATTATCAACCCCCTGCATAACACAGGCTAGGCGTTCTAGCCCCATACCGGTATCTATATTTCCGTGTTCCATCTTTTCGTAGTTGCCCTTACCATCCGATATAAACTGGGTAAACACAAGGTTCCACACCTCAATATAACGGTCACAGCTACAGCCTACCTTACAATCAGGGCTATTACAGCCATGTTTTTCTCCACGGTCAAAATATATCTCGCTACATGGGCCACACGGGCCTGCGCCTATCTCCCAAAAGTTATCTTCCTTACCAAAGCGAACCATACGCCCAGCTGGTATGCCTAGCTGTTTTGTCCATATCTCAAACGCCTCATCGTCCTCCTCATAAACAGAGAAGTATAAAAGATCAAGCGGTATCTCAAGCTCTTTAATAAAAAACTCATAGGCAAACTCTATGGCTTCCTTTTTAAAGTATGCAGCAAAAGAAAAGTTGCCCAGCATCTCAAAAAATGTTCCATGACGTGCAGTTATTCCCACGCTCTCTATATCCGGAGTACGTATACATTTTTGACACGATGTTGCTGTATTTCCAGGAACAAACTCCTGCAGTAGAAAATACTTTTTAAGCGGAGCCATGCCGCTATTAATTAATAGTAAACTCTTATCGTCTATTGGGACAAGAGGAAAGCTACCGAACCTGTGGTGACCACGTTGCTCAAAAAAGGTTAGAAACCTCTCACGTAGTTCATTTAGTCCAGTCCATTTCATTCTTCACCTCATTGATATTGTTTATTGATAATTATATAGCCACATATGATTTTTGTCAATATTGGTAGGTTAATGTAGTTTAAAAACAATGCATATATATTTATATATCTATGTACAATTATAATTACAAATACTGTTTATTGTGACAATTAAATTGATTATTTATTGCTAAAATTGCAACTATATGTTAAAATGTAACAAACAAATATGTTTTGAGAGGTTTGCTTATATGGATAATAGGCAATTTAAAATATTAATTAATGAGTCCTCACTCATATCCTCCTCATATTGTGGCGAACTATTGAAAAAATTAGATATGGATGTTACAATTTGTAGTCTATCCGGTAGCAGGCTTTTAGACAAACTTTATAAACAGGATTATGATGTAGTGATAACCGATATTTTTATTGCGGAATATGATGCAATAAAGTTAAAACAGATGTACTGTGCAAACCGTAGCTATCCTACTAAGTTTATTGGTTTACTACATGCAAATAACCCCTACATAGAAAAAGCTATAATTAATGCTGATTTTTCTTACTATTTTATAAAACCATTAGATGAGCGTAGCGTATGTATTACTATCTGCGAGCAATTGTCTAACCACTTTTATCGTTGCTGTAGCAATATGAACAAAGAGCAGGTGGTCAAAACAATGCTGAGAAATTTGAATGTTTCTGCTGAATTAATCGGTTATGTATATATGTGTGAGAGTATCCTTATATATGCAAATACGCAGGAAGCATCAATATCTATCACCAAGGTTATCTATCCAATAATAGCTAAGAGATTTAAAACAACCTGTTGTTGTGTAGAAAAAACCATGCGGTTATCGATAGATATTGCATGGAAAGCGGGAAATATGGAATATCAAAAAAAGTATTTTGGTTATAGTAGAAATGATAACGAACAAAAAAGGCCTACTAATTTAAAATTTATAGCAACGATGGCAAACAACCTTTTACAATATGAAAAAGAGCAGGAGCGGTTTTTAGATATTGGATATAGGTGAGACATCGTATAATTTATATATTAAAAGTAATATCGCATAAACAGTTGGAGGAAGTACCTGTTGTTTTCTACCGCGCATTTTATATCCTTAATAGTCACTGCTATACTCATTGCTTATTTTTTAAGTGTTCTTAATAAGCATAGCATGAGATTAACAACCCTTGTACTTAGATCAATTGCGGTTATACTACTATTTCTCAACCCTCTAAACTGGGCATATGAACTAGTGGTTTACGGTAGCATAAATTACGAGTTAAACCTACCATTACATCTTTGTTCAATATTTTGGGCACTGTTTCCATTTGTGGCTTTTCTTAAAAAGGATAGCCTATTTAAGCGTGTTTCACTTGCAAGCTGTGCAACATTAGGGATAGTTGGAGGAATACTGGGTCTACTATTAAATGTGCATCTAAATTTAAATCCCTTTTTTTCCTTCCCGGTGATAAGAAGCATTGTTTTCCATGGTATAATGTTATTTGCCGCACTATTGTTGTGGACATCCGGAATATATAAACCACAAAAATTTGATCAATATTTAAACTTTATACCGATAATTGTTTTAGTTTTTATCTGTATAATAGTTGAGATGAATTTCGGATATGAATATTGTTATGTTCGAGACGGTTCTGGTACTCCACTTACTATTGTAAGCGATGTATTGCCAAGGCCAATATATCTATTTGTTGTGTATTTAGCTTTGTTTTTAACATTTAATGATAAGAAAGTTTAATAGTAAGATTACATGATTGAGGAGTATATGGATTTTGAATTTGATGCAATGACGGCTGGGGTTAAGCTAGGGGGACTTAACTCTAAACACACGATACGAATATTATTGTGCTATATTATTAATTCGGTAACTGAGCCGATAACACAGGAGCAACTACACAGGGCTGTTGTAGCTACCGAGCTTGCAAATCTTTTTGAATTTGGAGATGCACTGTCTCGCCTAGAGCAGAGCAAATTAGTTATAAAGGGAAAAGATGGCGGGTATTTTACGACAGAAGATGGTAAGATGGTGGCCGAGACACTGCACACCGAGGTTCCGTTAACGGTGCGAGAACAGGCATATAACGCCGCAATCAACTGCCTTGAGTATTCCAAGCTTTCAAAGCATATAGCAGTAGATATTAAGCCTACAGACGATGGTAGCTATAACGTTATATGTAAGGTTACAAATAATGATGAAGATGTTATGTCACTTACCCTTAACGTCGCCGAACCGGAGCTAGCACAGCATATAAAAAACCGTGTTTTTAATAATGGCAGTGGGCTCTACAGCAGTATATTAGCCGCAGTAACCGGTAGCCCGGAACTATTTAAAGAAGCTGTTAAAAAGCTAAGTAAACAAGATTATCAAAAAGGAGAGGATTAATGGACAAGAATGATTTTAGAGCAATATTGCGTTATAGGTTTGACAACATTATGGCGCGTGGTGCTATAGCGTTAGTAGGAGTTTTATTTTTAATTACTGCTGCCGTAATAGTGGTTGCCGGTATTATAGCATTTTTGCTCGGAAACGGAACCGTATCCCAAAACATATGGGCAAGTATTATGCATACTATCGATGCCGGAACTATAACCGGCACCGAAACTTCCGATATACCATTTTTAATATTAATGTCGGTGGTTACCCTTTGCGGCCTATTTGTAACAAGTATCTTAATAGGTATTATTACTACCGGTTTTGAGGAGAAGCTACAGACATTAAAAAAGGGCAACTCAAGGGTTATTGAAAAAAAGCATACCCTTATACTCGGGTTTAATGATAGTATCTATACCATAATATCAGAACTTGTTTTAGCAAATGAAAACCAAAAAGATGCCTGTATTGTTATTCTTGCTCCGGAAGATAAAGAGACAATGGAAACATTAATTTCGGAAAACATAGATGATCTGCTTACAACTCGTATAATATGCCGAACCGGCAATATTACAGATTTTCACATGCTAAAAAAATGCTCGGTGGATAGTTGCCGCTCTATAATAATTAATGAATCTGAGGACTTTATAACCACAAAGGCAATTCTTGCGATTAATACATATATTAATGAGCTTGAAGAGGGTGCAAAAAAACCACATGTAGTTGCAATGATAAGCGACTCAAAAAATTATGATGCTGCTTTAATTGCCGGCGAGGGTAATGTAGAGTTAATCCTTGTGCACGATGCTGTATCACGTATTATAGCACAAACTTGTAGGCACCCCGGCCTATCAAACGTACTTGTAGAACTTTTTGATTACAGTGGAAACGAGCTTTATTTTGAACGATTCCCACAGCTAGCCGGCAAAAGCTTTGGCGATGCATTGTGCTTATTTGAACAGGCCGTAGTTTTCGGCTTTAAAAGAGATGGAATTATACAGCTAAACCCACCGGCAGATACGCTACTTCAAAAAGATGATGATCTAATAGTGCTTGTTGAAGATGATGGAATGGCAAAGCCACTCGAGCAAAGGCCCGTAAGCACAGGCATTGATGCTTTAATATCCTCGCAGGAGGTGGATGAGGCACCGGAAAACATTTTAATTATCGGAGTAAACAGCAAGCTATTAAAAATTGTTTTTGAGCTTGATGGATATTTCCCAAAAGGCTCTAAAGTTTTGGTAGCAAACGAAGCCTTTGAGGCAGAGGTTAAAGAGGTGTCTAGCAAACTTAAAAATATTGATATAAAATTTGTAGAGTGTGATACATGTGATCGCACAATGCTTGATATGCTAACCGAGAACAACCTTGACCATGTGCTACTATTAAGTGATGAGGATGGTGCCCCCGAAACAAGTGACGCCATTACACTTTTAAAATTAATTCATCTACGTGATATTGCAAAGAAGGAGGAAAAGTCATTCAATATCACAAGCGAGATGATGAATGCCACCAACCAGCGTCTTGCTAAGGTTGCACAGGTAAATGACCTAGTTATAGGCTCTAACATAGTAAATCTGATTTTGACACAGATATCAGAAAATCGTGATCTTTCAACCGTATTTAAGGAGTTATTGCACTCCTACGGCTCTGAAATATATATAAGAAATGCCGCACATTATGTAAAACTTAACACCGAGATGAATTTTTACGATATAACCGAGATTGTAGCTAGAAACAACGAGGTTGCTATCGGTTATAAGGTTCAACGTGGTAACAGTTTTGAAATAATTAACTGCCCGACAAAATCTCAAAAGATTACCCTAACCGAGCAGGATAGTATAATAGTATTGGCAAACGACTAATATCGTCCTTAAACTTAAAACCCACCGATTTGTGTTAGTTTTCTAACCAAACTGGTGGGTTTTTCTATGGGCAGTTATATATTGGCAACTATATAGATTTATAAACTCGTGAGTAGTAAATTATAGCTATATAAAATAAGGAGTACCCGATTATATTTCTTTTTTTAAAAAATGTATAACCTCATCCTTAAACCCTTTTGCCTCATAATATAAGCCATGCTTTATCTGCCTGTAGATATGCAGGCTACTTTCGGGTATTGCATGTAATATTTCATAGGCGGCATCTTTTCCTACCACGGTATCTTGCCCCCCTCCTACAACTAAGGTAGGGCATTTAATATTCTCGGCAACACCCTCCCCTGTAAAGTTTAGGCAGGCAGTTGCCTGAATAATAAATTTTCTTTTATTTACAATAACATTCGATATTGATAAAAGCGGATAAAGCACCCTGAATTTTTTTAATGTTTGCTCCTTGTAACTTTTCTCCGATATATCTATTGCAACACTTTTAAAATTCCCTCTTTTTGCCTGGTGCCTCCATCTGCCGATTACACTTTTAACAACCTCATTCTGCCTATATATTGTTACAACAAGCACAAGCTTTTCTACAAGCTTTGGGTAACCTGCCGCAAGGCACTGCGAGATCATCCCACCCTGTGAAATTCCTATTACATAGGCTCGATTTATTCCGAGCTTTTTCATGGCAACAGCCTGGTCTTTCGCCATATCTTCTATCGAGTATCCCCTTTCGCAGATAGACTTTCTGCTAAAAATATATACCTTAAATTCGTCTGCAAATTTTTGATTTAGAATAGATAAGGGTATACTTAGCCCGTGTACATTTTTCATAGAATCCCCAAGGCCGGGTATGATTATAAGTGTTTTATCCCCTTTGCCAAAAGATATATATTCCATGTGGCTCCGCCCAACCTTTATGCTGCCACCTTTTGCATTATTAAACACCTTATTTCCCTCTCTTTTTTATCTGTGAAAACGTTTAGCTATCTCTTTTTTAAGTGTTTCGTCTGCAAACAGAAATAATCCTATAGAAATAATTATACTTGTTATAACCGAAACAAACATCCCCCATACCTCTGTAGAAAAGCCAACTACAAAGATTGGTATTGGTATTAGGCTCATGGCAATAACAGCCATAATATACCCAAAATACTCGGAGAAAAGCCTTTTGCTTCGCAACGCTAAAACGGTAAGATACACCGTAGTGGCAAGTGTCAAAAATGGAAACACATAGTTTGTAGACCAAAATAACATTCCGGCAAAAAAATCAATTGCAAATAAAAGTAAACTTAGGAATATATAGCTTAAAAGAATTTTTGCTCCAAAACGTTTTGTAGTTGTTTTTACTAGCCAAAATTCGGCGTTTGCCAATATTAAGGCTGCAACTACTATCCCCGACCAAAAAACTCTGCCATCCCTATGCGAAAATATATTTATATAGATACATATCAACATAGCTGTTATTGATACAAATAACGGAATATTACGAAGTGGTGATCGATTTTTTAGTATGTCATAATAAAGTGGATACTTTGCCGGATTAAGGCTTACCTTATCACTGTTCGGTATATCGCACTTACAAAGTGGGCATCTGTCCTCACCATTATATAAATTAACATTACAGGTATTACATCTATTCATCGTTGTCACCCCAGCTATTTGAATAAACCGTTATATCTAGATTGGCAAAGTTAACAAGTGAGATAAAGAATTCTCTGATGACTGCAGTATCGGATACTGAGCTTGTAAAGCTCACCACAAGCTTATCTTCAAACGAGCATACTCCGCAGTTAATACGGCTCTTTTGAGTAGGATAGAGTAACAGTTCGGTGTGCTCGATATGCTTACATGCCCCCTGTGGAAAATCTAGTTGCCCTATATTAGATATAGTTATTGTCTTCTTACTTTCACCAATAATGTTAAATCCCACCGGAATAACAACATTTTTCAGTACTAAGGGGATATGTTTGGAGAAGATATTATCCGATAGCTTAAGCGTTTTTTCTGAGTTTTCCTTCAGTTGGTCGGCATTTAATGAGTTTTTAAGTTGCTCGGTAACGGATGCAAGCACATCCTCAAAAGAGCTATTTTCTTCCATGTAATAGCCTACGTTAACAACACCAAAAAAGTTTTTTAATGTGTCTGAGTTGAATATTTTTCTTAGGTTAACCGGTACCGCAACTACAATGGGATTATTGCTTCTTGTTTTTTTCTGTTTACCTTTATAGATTGAAACTATCATATTAGCAATCAGTAGCGCAGTAATGGTACAGCCTTTGTGCTTACAATATCTTTTTAAATCCGCAATTGATATTATCCCACTTATAACCCGATGGCCACCCCTTCTAAACCTTTTCCCCTTAATCCTAAAAGCATTATCCTGCTTTTTATCCGTCCTGCTTTTTACCTTGTTTGATTTTCTAAAGTTTTTTACAAAGCTATCTTCATCGTCTTTTTTGCTTATCTCATCATATAGTAATATCTTACCCTCACTATCAATGGGACCATGTTTTATTGTTAGGTAGTAATATACAAGGGATTTGATAAACTCAATTATTCCGGCACCATCTGTTATTGCATGAAATGCCTCTACAGATATTCTATTTCCAAAATATAGCACCTTAATAATATAGCCCTTGTTTTCATTTGATATTATTGTAGAGCAGGGCGTAGAGTTCTCCTCCTCTACTGTAAAGTGTATATGGTTTGTATCAAAATAATTCCAAAAAAAACCCTTTCTTAGCCTGCGAAAAAACATGTTATAACGCTCGTATATCATGTTAACCGCAAGTTGTAAGATTAAAGGGTTAATTTCTTCTTTAAGTATTACCGCAACTCTGTATACCGATGAGTTGTGAGTGCTGGTTACCGATGGAAACAATTTCGCCGCAGCATCTAACCTGTTAAAATTTTCCATCCTCCTATGCTCCTAAAGGTTTAAATGTTGTTTTACAGGCAGCCGCCTGTAAATCGGCCGCCTGCAAACCTTTCGTTTATTATGCTATTTTACAAAATCATATATTTTGTTAACAACGCTATCCTTATCAAGCCCATATTCTTTTAGTAGCTCGTCCGGTGAGCCGGACTGGCCAAATAAATCGTTTACTCCTATCTTTTTCATAGTAACATCCGGCATGCTTACAACTATATCGGCAACTGCATCGCCCAAACCGCCGATAACACTGTGTTCCTCAACAGTTACTATTTTTTTACAAGATTTTGCATATTTTTCCACACACTCTACGTCTAGTGGTTTTATGGTATGCATATTGATTACCGCCGCCGATATGCCCTTTGCCGCAAGTTCCTCGGCTGCATCTACCGCAGTTTTCACCATAAGTCCATGTGCAAAAATTGCAACATCGCTACCCTCGGCCATAACGTTAGCTTTTCCTATTTCAAACGGCATATCCCCATCAAATATATGGCTTGCAGGGCGGGAAAGCCTTAGATATGCAGGGCCGTTATAATCGGCAAGTGCAAATACAGCCTTTCTGGCCTCGTTAGCATCACAGGGGCTTATCACAACCATTCCCGGTATTACACGCATAAGTGCAACATCCTCTATAGATTGGTGGCTACCGCCATCCTCACCTACCGTTATTCCTGCATGGGTCATACAAAGTTTTACATTTAGCTTAGGGTATGCGATGCTATTACGAATCATCTCGTAGGCTCGGCCGGCACCAAAGATAGCAAAGGTACTACAAAAAGGTATAAGCCCCATTGTAGAAAGTCCTGCGGCCATATCAACCATATTGGCCTCGGCAATTCCGGCATTAAAAAATCTTTCGGGGTATTTTTTAGAAAAACCAACGGTCATGGTGGCGTGTGCAAGGTCGGCATCCAGCACTACTACCTTATCGTTTACGGCTCCAAGCTCACAAAGTGCATCTCCGTAGCCGTTTCTCGTTGCTTTTGTATTACTCATTTTGCACCTCCAAGCTCTGCTATCGCCTTCTCTCTCTCCTCGGCACTCGGTGCCTTACCATGCCAACCGGCCTCGTTTTCCATAAAGGATATGCCTTTTCCCTTAACGCTGTGGGATACAATACACCTTGGTTTGCCTGCAACAATCTCTTTATCGAGCGCCGCAATCATCTGCTCTATGTCATTACCATCTGCAACAGATACTACATCAAAGCCAAAGGCCTTAAACTTTTCCTCAATGCTACCGAGCGACATAACCTCGCTGTTAGAGCCATCAATCTGTAGGCCGTTGTTATCTATGATTAGTGTAAGGTTATCTAGTTTATAGTGCGCTGCAGCGGTAGCGGCCTCCCAGCAAAGGCCCTCCTGTAGCTCGCCATCACCAAGCAATGTATAGATATTCACGCCACTTTTTTGTGCCTTTGCACCAAGTGCCATACCCACAGCGATAGATACACCCTGGCCGAGTGAGCCGGTTGATGCATCTACACCCGGAAGTTTTTTACTATCGGGGTGCCCTTGTAGTGGGCTATGTAGCTTACGTAATGTAGGGGAAAGTGCATCCTTGTTAAAGTAGCCCTTCTCCCCTAAAACGGAGTATAGTAAGGGTGCCGCATGACCCTTGCTAAGTACAAAACGATCACGATTTTCGTCTTTTGGGTTTTTAGGGTCTACATTCATCTTGTAAAAGTATAGGGCTACAAGGGCCTCTACTCCGGATAAAGAGCCACCCGGCTGGCCACTTTTTGCATCTGCAACCATGTTTACGATGCCTTTTCGCACCTCGCTGCAGACATCCTTTAGCTTATTAACTTCCATCTATATC
>CAYJOX010000009.1:0-3318 GCA_964371915.1 uncultured Oscillospiraceae bacterium | reverse complement strand
ACCGATGATGTTCCGTGTTCTAACAGATATGTTGCCTTTATATCGACAATATGCAGTTTCACCGCAATCGGATATTGGTCATAGGCAGGGCCTATAGAGTAGCTACCACCCTTTACCGAATCATCATATCCGCCCATATGCCAACGTATTGCCATGGCTTCCGAGGGGCTTAGCTTCATAAAACGCTCTATAAGATATACGCTTTTTTCTCCATGCCCATAGGGAAATTCGTCCTCTATAAAATAGTAGGGAACCTTTTCCCAAGCACCGGTCTGCTCGTTTTTAACATTCCTTGTGCTAACCTTATAAAAGTTAACCTTACACAGATCGTGCAGTAGGCCACATATAGCAATACTCTCGTCTGTCTCTGCGTCCTTTAGCTCTGTAAGGCAGTTATACACATTAATGCTATGCATTACAAGGCCGCACTCACAGGCACCGTGAAAACGTGTAGAGGCAGGAGCCGTAAAAAAATCAGTCTTACCCAGCCAATCCAGTAGCTCCGCCGAGCCTTTACGGCTTATCGTCTCGGTATAAATTTTATTAAACTCCGCCCTATAATCTTGCGTACCTTCCATACTAAACCTCAAGGTCTGCGAGTACATCCTTAAGTATTGCAAGCTCATCGGCCGTTAAAGATATGCCTTTTCCCATCTTCGCATGATCCGGAGACCAATCTCTGATATCAAACTTGGGCTCTCTTTCGTTCCAGCTAACCATGTTAAGCTCACGCTGCCAACCGTTATTGCCCTCCGATAATACCGCAATGCTCTCGGTAATCTCATACTTAAACTCTGCCATAGTTCCTCTCCTTTTCTTAAGTTATAATGAATTTAATCTATCGGTTAAAAGCTCGGTGAATATTTTAGGGTTCCCCTTGCCTTTACTGCGTTTCATGCACTGCCCCACAAAAAAACCAAGGGCGTTTGTCTTGCCGTTTTTATAATCCTGCCCTACCTTTTCGTTTTCCTGTATTACCGCGAAAACTATCTCTGCCAGTGCATCGCTATCGTTTATCTGAATAAGGTTTTTATCCTAGGCTATCTGCTCAGGGCTTTTATCCTCTATCAGTAAAACCTCCATTACCGTTTTACCGGCGGTGTTGCTAATTGCTCCGTTTTCTATTAGCTCTACCATCTCCTTTAGCCGCTTTGGCTTTAGGGCTGTTTCCTCGATAGAAAATCTATTCTTTGCAAGGTATGCCGCAATATCACCTATTATCCAGTTGCATACAGCTTTTGCAAATTTTGCATCGCCCTGCAGTGCCTGCTCAAAAAATTCGGCTCGATTGCGGTTTTCGGCAAGCAGAACGGCATCTGCTACCGGTAGTTGATAATCCTTCATATACCGCACCGCCTTGGCTACCGGCAGTTCCGGTATAAGGGCCTTCATCTCGTCTATCGTCTGCTGTGGTACGGTAAACCCGAGTAGATCTGGCTCGGGGAAGTAGCGGTAGTCGTGTGCATCCTCCTTACTTCTTAGTAGGACACTCTCACCCTTTTGGTCATCCCAGCGCCTTGTCTGCTGCTGTATTACCTCTCCGGCATCAAGTAGCTTTTTCTGGCGCTCGACCTCATATAATATACCACGGTATACAGCACCAAAGCTGTTTACATTCTTCATCTCGCAGCGTGTGCCAAACTCCTTAGCACCAACCGGGCGAAGTGATACGTTCACATCACAGCGTACATTTCCCTCCTGCATCTTGGCATCACTTATGCCTATATACAGCAGTATTGCATGTATCGTTTCGAGGTAGGCTTTCGCCTCCTCTGCACTGCGCATATCCGGCTCCGACACTATCTCTATTAGTGGAACTCCACAGCGGTTGTAATCGGCAAGTGTTCCCTCAATGCCATCTACACGAACAATCTTTCCGGCATCTTCCTCTATGTGTATTCGGGTAATGCCTATTGTTTTTGTCTGCTCCCCTACCAGGATATCAAGCCTTCCGTTTTCACAAAGTGGAACATCGAACTGGGATATCTGATAGCCTTTAGGTAGGTCGGGATAGAAATAGTTTTTTCTATCCTGCTTGGAAACCTTATTAATGCTACACCCAAGTGCAAGCCCCATCTTAACACAATAGTCCACTACCGAGCGGTTAAGGGTAGGAAGGGTTCCCGGCATTCCGGTGCAGATAGGGCAGATTAGAGTATTAACCTCACGGCCAAACTCATTTTTACACCCGCAGTAGATTTTTGTATCAGTGTTAAGCTCGGCATGTACCTCTAGACCTATAACAGTTTCGTATCTTGTCATTATTTCACCTCCGCAACTGCAAAGCCACCGGCTAACTTCTCATACTGTGTAGCTATCGATAGTAGCGAATAATCGGCCGAGTGCCGCCCTATAAGCTGCATTCCTATCGGCAGCCCATCCTTAGAAAGGCCTACAGGTAGTGAGATAGCGGGTAGTCCTGCAAGGTTAACTGTTACTGTACAGCTATCCCCCGCATACATTTTTAGTGGGTCTGCATTTCTCTCCCCTATCTTGAATGCCGGTGATGGTGCAATGGGTGTTAGTAACATATCACACTGCGATAAAACCGACTCAAACTCGGCAGAGAACCTCCGCTGTAGTAGCTTTGCTCTTTTATAGTAGGCATCGTAGTAGCCACTTGAAAGCACATATGTTCCAAGCAGAATACGGCGTTTAACCTCGTCGCCAAACCCCTCGGTTCTTGTCTTCTTGTAAAGCTCGTCGAGGTTATCGGTCTCAACTCTCAGGCCGTATTTTACGCCGTCATACCGTGCAAGGTTGGATGATGCCTCGGCCGAAGATATAATATAGTAGGCAGATAACGAGTAGCCGGTACTAGGTATAGAAACCTCTTTTATCACTGCGCCTGCCTTTTCCATCTCCCTAGCGGCGGCGAGAACCTTTTCTTTTGTCTCTGGCTCGATACCATCGGAGAAATATTCTTTAGGTAGGCCGATTACAGCGCCTTTTATCGGGCGTTCTTCTTTGGTTAGCGGTGCCGGAAGAGATGTTGCATCCATCCTATCAGGCCCTGCGATAACATCAAACATCCTCTTTACATCCTCTACCGAGCGGCCGAGTGGGCCTATCTGATCGAGGGAGGAGGCAAAGGCAACAAGGCCGTAGCGTGACACGGCGCCGTAGGAGGGTTTAAAGCCTACCACACCGCAAAGGCCGGCCGGTTGGCGGATAGAACCACCGGTATCGGAGCCGAGTGTTAACATACCCTCACAGGCCGCAACCGCCGCCGCACTACCACCAGAAGAACCACCGGGAACACAATCGGTATTAAATGGGTTACGTGTTGTTTTAAAGTAGGAATTTTCACAGGAAGAG
>CAYJOX010000008.1:6673-21771 GCA_964371915.1 uncultured Oscillospiraceae bacterium | reverse complement strand
TATTGACAGACAAGGCGTTTAGAAATGCGCTCACCGTCGATATGGCACTGGGATGCTCCACCAACTCGATGTTACATCTTCCGGCAATTGCGCATGAGGCAGGCATTAAGCTAGATCTGTCCCTCGCAAACGAGATAAGTGCCAAAACGCCGAATCTTTGTAAGTTGGCACCGGCCGGATATCACTTTATCGAGGATCTACATGCCGCAGGGGGAATACCGGCGGTTATGTATCGCCTGCTCAAGGCAGGGCTAATAGAAAAGGATTGTATAACAGCAAGCGGCCGTACCGTAGAACAACAGGTGTTCGACGATATAGGGGACACCGAGATTATACGCAGTGTAGAAAACCCCTATAGTAAGACGGGTGGTATCGCAGTATTAAAGGGTAACCTAGCACCGGATGGCTGTGTTGTAAAGCGCAGTGCCGTAGCAGAGAGTATGATGGTAACCCGTAGCAATGCAAGGGTGTTTAACAGCGAGGAAGATGCAATCGCCGAGATTAAGGCCGGAAATATTAAGGCCGGTGACTGTGTGGTAATTCGCTACGAAGGGCCAAAAGGTGGCCCCGGTATGCGTGAGATGCTATCGCCAACCGCAACGCTTGCAGGCATGGGGCTTGATAGCTCGGTAACCCTTATAACCGATGGCCGTTTTTCCGGTGCTACAAGAGGAGCGGCCCTTGGCCATATCTCACCGGAGGCAGCAGCAGGCGGCCCTATAGCCTATGTAAATGATGGAGATATAATTAGCATCGATATACCGGCGGGTGTTATTACCCTAGAGATATCCGATGAGGAGATGACGGCACGACAGAAGGTAACACAGCTGTTACCACCTAAGATAAAAACAGGTGTACTCTCTCGATATGCAAAGCTTGTAAGCAGTGCGGCATCGGGTGCGGTACTAGGATAGTACAGAAAGGATCGTTAACACGATGATAAATAATGTAAAGTTTTTTGATACCACCCTGCGTGACGGCGAGCAATCTCCGGGATGCTCTATGAACCTACCCGAAAAGATAGAGATGGCGCGCCAGCTGGAGCGTTTAAAGGTGGATGTAATAGAGGCCGGGTTTGCCATATCCTCCCCGGGTGATTTTGAATCGGTACGTGCAGTAGCCGAGGTAATAAAAAATGCAAGGGTGGCAAGCCTATCACGTGCGGTAGAGGGTGATATTCGCCGTGCGGCCGATGCTCTAAAGGGTGCGGCACATCCGGTAATTCATACCTTTATAGCTACGAGCGATATACATCTTGAACATAAGCTTAAGATGAGCAAAAATAAGGTGCTGGACACTATCGATGAGATGGTTGTTGAGTTTTTGTGCGAAGCACTTAGCCATGCTATAGCGGCCGGTGCAACGGTTATTAATATTCCGGATACTGTTGGTTATTCTACCCCAACCGAGATGTATAACCTAATAAAAGCCATAAAGGAAAAGGTAAGAGGTGTGGAAAATGTGACAATCTCTACCCATTGCCATAACGATCTAGGCCTTGGTGTTGCAAACTCACTTGCCGCCGTACAGGCCGGTGCTACACAGGTGGAGTGCACAATAAACGGCATCGGTGAGCGTGCAGGTAATGCCGCGCTGGAGGAGCTTGCAATGGCGCTTGCCACACGTCAAGGGCTATATAATGCATCAATCAACCTTGATACAACACAGATCTATCGTACAAGCCGCCTACTTTCTCATATTATCGGTGTTAACGTTGTGCCGAACAAGGCAATAGTCGGTGCAAATGCATTTGCACATGAGGCCGGAATACACCAGCATGGTGTGCTTGCTAACAGAGAAACATACGAGATAATGACACCCGAGAGCGTAGGATACGCCTCAAATAAAATGGTGCTCGGTAAGCACTCCGGCCGCCACGCATTCTGTGATAGGTTGAGCCAACTCGGCTTCTCTTTGACTAAGGAGGAACAGGACGAGGCATTTACAAAGTTCAAACAGCTGTGTGACCGTAAAAAAACTATCACCGCTAAGGATTTGGAGGCTATTGTAGACAACCATCCCGAGAGAGAGGAGCATGAGTTTACACTCGATAGCTTCGTTGTGAATGCCGGCACACATATCGATGCCACAGCCACTATAAAGCTAAAAAACTCTGCCGGAAATATTAAAACCCGAACCGCCCTAGGAAAAGGGCAGGTAGAGGCCGCATATAACGCAATCAATAAGATTGTAGGATGTGTGCCGGCACTCGAGGACTACCACATTAACGCCGTGTCCGAAGGCGAGGATGCACAGGGTGAGGTTTCGGTTAAGCTATCCCATAATAGCGAAATATACAATGGCCGTGGGGTATCCACCGATGTTATTGAGGCAAGTATACTTGCCTATATAAACGGTATGAACAAGATAGTAGCAAATAGATAACGGGAGTCTTATATGGCTGATAAGATAGAGCTTTTCGATTCTACCCTGCGGGACGGTGCACAGGGCGAGGGGATATCCTTTACGGTGGGCGATAAGCTAAAGATAGTAGAACTATTAGATGACCTTGGTTTTCAATATATAGAGGCCGGTAATCCCGGATCAAACCCGAAAGACCTGGCTTTTTTTGAAAAGGTGGGTAAGCTAAAGCTTAAAAATTCAAAGATAGTTGCCTTTGGATCTACCCGCCGCCGTGATATTGAGGTTGAGGACGACGATAACGTTAAATCGTTACTTAAAGCAAAAACCGAGGTTGTTGCCATATTCGGAAAAAGCTCGATACTGCATGTAACAAAGGTTATAAACACAACACCACAAGAAAACCTTAACATGATAACCGATACGATACGCTTTTTTAAGGATAAAGGCAAGGCGGTTATCTATGATGCAGAGCATTTTTTTGATGGGTATAAAGAGGATGCAGACTATGCACTATCTACCCTCAAGGCGGCGGTAGATGGTGGTGCACAAACGCTTGCACTATGTGATACAAATGGTGGATGCCTACCCGATGAAATCACTAAGATTACCGAAAAGGTTGCCAAAACATTTTCAGATGTTCAGATAGGTATACACTGCCATAACGATTGTGGGCTTGCGGTGGCAAACTCGCTTGCCTGTGTACAGGCCGGTGCAAGGCATATTCAGGGAACCTTCCTTGGTATAGGGGAGAGGACGGGAAATGCCAATCTATCCACCCTTATTCCGGTGCTACAGCTTAAGGCCGGTTACAGTTGCCTATCTAAACAAAACATGGAAAGGCTTACGGTTATGGCAGAGCAGATTGCCTCTGTATCTAACCTAAACCTTGCAACTAGCTCTCCTTTTGTGGGTACATCTGCATTTGCCCATAAAGGCGGTATGCATATCGACGGTATAAGTAAACTTACAAAAAGTTTTGAGCATATTGAGCCGGAACTTGTCGGCAACCGACGCCGCCTACTTGTAAGCGAGGTTGCCGGCCGCAAAGCGGTGCTGGCACAGATAGACCGTTTCCATCCCGGCCTTGATAAAGATAGCGAGGAGGCCAAGGAAATTTTAGCTACCCTAAAGGAGCAGGAGCACCAGGGCTACCAATATGAGGGGGCATCGGCAAGTTTTGAGATGCTTGTGCGCTCGGTAGTAGGGGATTATAAGCCGTTCTTTAAGGTGGACTATTTTAAGGTTCAGGGTGAGCGCCTCTCGGCAAACAGAGAGCGCTACAACCCATCTACCGCCGTTGTTAAGATTACGGCGAAAAAGAAAAGCCATATTAACGCCGCAGAGGGAGACGGGCCGGTCGATGCGCTTAACGGCGCGCTGCGATCTGCGCTTGAGCCTGTCTATCCACAGCTTAAAAATATAGTGCTTGTAGACTACAAGGTTAGGGTTATCGAGGGCAGTAAGGGCACCGGGTCTAAGGTTCGAGTGTTTATTAACAGCTCTAACGGGGAGACGCAGTGGACGACCGTTGCAGTATCCTCAGATATAATAAATGCCAGCTTTAATGCACTGGTGGAGAGTTTTAACTATCAATTACTAAAGGAAGGGCAATAGACAATGGGAATGACAATGACACAAAAAATTCTTGCCGCACACTGTGGTAAGGAGAGCGTAAAGGCCGGAGAACTGATTAAGGCTAAGCTTGATCTTGTACTGGGTAACGATATTACATCGCCGGTAGCAATTAACGAGTTTAACAAGGCTGGCCTTGATAAGGTTTTTGATAAGGAAAAAATCTGCCTTGTTATGGATCACTTCACACCTAATAAGGATATTAAGGCGGCAGAACAGTGCAAACAGTGCCGTGATTTTGCAAAGAAATACGAGATTACAAACTTTTATGATACCGGCGAGGTTGGTGTAGAGCATGCCCTGCTACCGGAAAAAGGGCTTGTAATTCCGGGAGATGCAGTTATCGGTGCAGATAGCCATACATGTACCTACGGTGCACTCGGTGCCTTTTCTACCGGTGTAGGTTCTACCGATATGGCCGCAGGCATGTATGAGGGAATGGCATGGTTTAAGGTGCCTTCTGCAATCAAGTTTGAGCTTGTGGGCAAACCCTCTAAATGGGTTGGTGGTAAGGATGTAATACTTCACATTATCGGTATGATAGGCGTGGATGGTGCACTTTACAAATCGATGGAGTTCTGTGGTGAGGGTGTATCAAACCTAACTATTGACGACCGCCTATGTATAACAAACATGGCTATCGAGGCTGGCGCAAAGAATGGTATATTCGAGGTGGATAATGTAACCCGTGACTACCTAAAAACAACTACCGACCGTAGCTATACAGAGTACAAGGCTGATGCCGATGCAGAGTATGATGAGTGTTATACGATAGATCTTTCGGCACTAAAGCCGACAGTAGCATTCCCACACCTACCGGAAAACACAAAGACGGTAGAGGAATCCGGCCGTGTAGATATCGATCAGGTTGTTATCGGTTCCTGTACAAACGGTCGCCTTTCCGACCTTGAGGTTGCGGCAGAGGTTCTAAAGGGGCAAAAGGTTGCCGGTGGTGTTCGCTGTATAGTAATACCTGCAACACAAAAGATATACCGCGATGCCATGAAGGCCGGTTATTTCGATATCTTCCTTGATGCCGGATGTGCAATATCTGCACCTACCTGTGGCCCCTGTCTTGGTGGGCATATGGGTATCCTTGCAAAGGGTGAGCGCGCGGTAGCAACAACCAACCGTAACTTTGTAGGGCGTATGGGCCACCCCGAGAGCGAGGTATATCTTGCATCTCCGGCAGTGGCGGCAGCATCCGCAATTAAGGGCTATATAGCCCAGCCGTAAAAAATGTTAATCAGGAAAGGACAATATTAAGATGGGAACAGTATTTAAATACGGTGCGAATGTTGACACCGATGTAATTATACCTGCACGCTACCTAAACTCTAGCGATGCTCAGGAGCTTGCACAGCACGCCATGGAGGATATAGATGCCGAGTTTGTAAAAAAGGTAAAGGTCGGTGATATAATCGTAGCTACCGATAACTTTGGCTGTGGTTCCTCCCGTGAGCATGCGCCGCTTGTAATTAAAACCTGTGGTGTAGATTGTGTTATAGCAAATACCTTTGCAAGGATTTTCTACCGTAATGCGATAAATATCGGCCTAAACATTGTAGAGTGCCCGGAGGCTGTTAAGAGCATCTCGGCAGGGGATGATGTAACCGTTGATGTTATAAACGGTGTTATTAAAAACCTTACAACAGGTGCCGAGTTTAAAACAGCACCGCTACCGGAATTTGTACGTAACATTCAGGATAAGGGCGGCCTGCTCGAATCCATTAAATAGGGAGACATAATGGACTTTAAGATTGCATTAATTAAGGGCGACGGTATCGGCCCGGAGATAGTAAACGAGGCTGTGCGTGTTCTCGATAAGGTTGGGGATAAATTTGGCCATAGCTTTAGCTACACCGAGGTAGAGGCCGGCGGTATAGCGATAGACAATCAGGGTGAGCCGTTACCACAGAGCTCTATAGATGCCTGCCTTGCCGCAGACAGTGTTCTATTAGGAGCGGTTGGCGGCCCTAAATGGGATACTCTACCCGGAAATATGCGCCCCGAGCGTGCGCTACTTGGCATTAGAAGTGCCATGGGTCTTTTTGCAAATATTCGCCCCGCAGTACTTTTTGATGAGCTACGTGAGGCCTGCCCCCTAAAGCCGGAACTAACCGAAGGTGGGCTCGATTTTGTAGTTGTAAGAGAGCTGATAGGCGGTGCCTATTTTGGCGAACGTGGGCGTAAAGATGGTGGCGAGATGGGTGAGGCCGCCTATGACACTATGATTTATAGCGAAAAAGAGGTAGAGCGTATTGTACGTGTAGCCTTTGATATGGCTATGGTGAGAGGTAAAAAACTTTGCTCGGTAGATAAGGCAAACGTACTTGAATCAAGCCGTTTATGGCGTGAGGTTGCCCATCGTGTAGCAAAGGATTACCCAGATGTTGAGTATAGCGATATGCTAGTTGATAACTGTGCAATGCAGCTTGTAAGAAACCCACGCCAGTTTGATGTTATCGTTACCGAGAATATGTTTGGTGATATACTATCGGACGAGGCATCTATGGTTACCGGTTCAATCGGCATGTTGCCCTCCTCCTCGCTCGGAACAACGAAAAAAGGCCTTTATGAGCCGATTCATGGCTCTGCACCGGATATTGCCGGCAAAGGCATAGCAAACCCACTTGCAACAATCCTATCGGTAGGGATGATGCTTAAATACTCCTTTGGCCTAGAGGCCGAGGCAGCCACAGTTAACGAGGCAGTGGCTAAAACCTTAAAGGCCGGCCTGCGTACCGGTGATATTGCAAAGCCGGGTGAGGCAACTGTAGGAAGCCGAGAGATTACAGACAAGGTATTATCCTTTATCTAAAGGAGTTAAAATAAGATCATTGGATTAATGCAAAAGCGAAGATTTATTCGTAATTATAATAAAAGAAAGTTGTGATGGTATGATTAATTCAATGACAGGTTTTGGACGTTACAGCAAGGTTGTTAACGGCAGGCTTATCACGGTAGAGATACGTTCGGTTAACCACCGTTATTTTGAGTTTAATAGCAGGATACAGCGAAACCTCGCCTTTATGGAGGAAAAGATAAAGTCGATGGTATCAGGATATATCTCACGCGGTAAGGTTGATGTAAGTGTGTTTGTGCAGGCAGTTGAGGTAAGTGATACGGTAGTTAGGCCTAACGTTCTACTTGCAGAGAGCTACCGTAAGGCATTTGAAACGTTGTGTGATGAGCTGGAAATTGTTAACGATATTACTGCAACAACATTTACAAGGATACCCGAAATATTTGTTGTGGAGCGTGCCGGATGCGATGAAGAAGCGCTGTATAATGATGTTTCAGAAATACTTAAACCGGCACTCGACGAGCTTTGTAGGATGCGAGAGGCAGAGGGAGAAAAACTGCTTAACGATATTAAATCACGCCTAAAGATTATATCCGAGACGGCAAAAAGAATAGAGCTAGGTGACTCGGTGCGTAAACAGGAGTACTATGAAAAACTGTACACAAGGCTTAAAAATTTACTGTCGGATAATAATATAGAGGAATCCCGTCTTGTTACCGAGGCAGCAATATTTGCCGATAAAACTTCGGTTACAGAGGAGACGGTAAGAATATCTTCGCATGTTAAACAGTATCTTGATATAATGCAGGGGAAAGAGCCTGCAGGAAGAAAATTAGATTTTCTAACGCAGGAACTTAACCGTGAAGTTAACACCATCGGCTCAAAGATATCGGACAGTGATGTTACAATGCTGGTGGTAGAGATGAAATCCCAGATAGAAAAAATTCGCGAGCAGATTCAGAATGTAGAGTAGAATGCAGCTATTAAATATAGGGTTTGGAAATCACATTATACCGGATAGGATTGTTTCTGTTACAGCGCCCGATTCTGCACCTATTAAGCGGCTTATATCGGATGCTAGAGGTCAGGGGCGACTTATTGATGCAACATTTGGGCGAAAGACCAAGGCAGTTATAGTTACCGATAGTAACCATGTTATACTATCAGGTCTTGCTATAGATACTATAACCAGCCGGATAGAGTCGCTCCATCAGGAAAAGGGCGATTAATACCTATTAGGAAAATCTAATATAGTAAGTTATACAGCTAAAAGAAAGGTGAGGCAATGGGTAAAAGAGGTTTATTGGTAGTGCTTTCCGGGCCGTCCGGTAGTGGTAAGGATAGCCTTGTGGACAATATGTTAAAGAAGGATAAGAGCATTAAACAGTCTGTATCCGCCACTACCCGCGCCCCACGGACAGGGGAAAAACATGGTGTTGATTACTACTATCTGACGGTCGACGAATTTAAGGATCGTATAGAAAAGGACGAGATGCTAGTGCACACCTTTTATGTCGGTAACTACTACGGCACCCCTAAAAAAGAAATTGACGATAGGCTTGCCGCAGGCGATGTGGTTCTGTTAGTTATAGAGGTTCAGGGTGGAATGCAGGTTAAAAAACTAATGCGAGACGATTCGCTCCTACTGTTTATCCATGCCCCATCTTTCGAGGAGCTACGCTCCCGCCTTACAGCAAGGGGAACCGATACCGATGAGAGTATAGAGGCAAGGCTCAGCCGTTCGCTTGAGGAGATGAAATACGCCAAAGAGTATGATCATGTGGCGATTAACGATACGATAGATCGCTGTGCAGATGAACTTTTGTCGGTTATACATAAAATGGTCGATAAAATAAATGCCCAATAATATTTGTGTGGTTGCAGTTGAGGGGGCAACCCACCGTTTTGATAAACCTTACAGCTACATATTAGGAGAGAACGATGCAAAGATAGGGTGTTTTTGTATGGTTCCTTTTGGTAGAGGTGATCGGCCAAGGCTTGGGATTATTGTTAACCTTGAACAGGGCGATGGGGAGAAACTTAAGACTGTAATGGCGGTAGCCGACCATGCACACGCACTTACAAAGGAACAGATAAAGCTCTGTGAGTTTGTGAAAGAGCAGTATCTCTGTGGTTTTTTCGATGCAGTAAGGGTTGTTATACCACTACCATATTTATACAAGGTGGAGTGCAAGAAAGGTGAGTATAGCCTTGTAAGGCGGAAAAAACGAGATCCAAAACCGGTGTGTGAAGATCCGCCAAAACTAAAGGAACAGGTTGTATTATCGGACGAACAGCAGGGTGTTTATAACAAAATTGTTCCTCTTGTCCTCAATCCGGATAAAAAGCCTGCGCTACTATACGGGGTGACAGCAAGCGGCAAGACTGCAATATTTTTTAAGCTGATAGAGCAGGTAATAAATACTGGGAAATCTGCTCTTGTGTTATTACCGGAGATATCACTTGCAACACAGATGGCCGAACGGATGGCAGAGATGTTTGGAGGAGGGGTTGCCCTTATACACTCCGGCCTATCTAACGGGGAACGTGCGAGCCGCTATACCGGGATTGCACAGGGTAGATATAAAATTGTTATAGGAACAAGAACGGCTGTTTTTGCCCCGATGAATAACCTTGGCTTAATAGTTATCGATGAGGAGCAGGACAGTAGCTACCGAAGTGACCAAACACCGAGATTTTCGGCAATATCGGTTGCGGCTTTTCTTGCAAAGGAATATAATGCATTACTATTGTTAGCATCCGCAACACCCTCCATATCAAGCTACTACTATGCAGAGAATGGAAGGTTTCATCTATTTGAGCTATGCACAAGATATAATAACCTACCATTACCAAGCGCAGAGCTATACGATCTAAACAGCCCACGGGAGGCGGGAAATGTTTCCTCTATCAGCTGTTACCTAGCAGGTGAGATAGAAAAAAACATAAAGGCCGGCAAACAATCCATACTATTATTAAACCGTAGAGGTTACCGTACGGTAGGCATATGTAACGATTGTAGGCAGGCAAAAAACTGTGGAAGCTGTTCTGTACCTATGGTTTTGCACCGAAGCAAGGGTAAGCTACTGTGCCACTACTGTGGTGCGGCCGAGGCGCCGGAGCTTGCAAGGTGCAACGAATGCGGAGGGGAGATAAGCTATTCAGGCTTTGGCACAGAGCATATCGAGCAGGAGCTTGCCATACGTTTTCCACAGGCGGGCATACTGCGTATGGATATCGATTCGGTTGCCGCTAAAAACTCTCATAAAGAGCTCTTAGCCGAGTTTGGGGAGCATAAATCCGATATAATGGTAGGCACCCAGATGGTTGCAAAGGGTCTCGACTTTGAAAGGGTAACACTTGTTGGTGTTCTATCGATAGACAGTATGCTATATGCCGATTCCTACCGTACCTTCGAAAATGTTTTCTCTCTTGTGACACAGGTGGTAGGGCGTAGCGGGCGGCATAGCGGTGCGGGAAAGGCTGTTATAGAGACACATAACCCCGACCACTGGGTATTGAAGCTTGCGGCTAAACAGGATTATAAGGCGTTTTATCGTAAGGAGCTACAGCTTAGGGAGCTCGGGCTTTACCCGCCTTTTTGTAGCCTTGTGATAATAAGCTTTGTTTCTTTATCGGAGAGTAAGGCGGTTGCTACGGCACAAAACTTTAAGGCTATAATGCAACGATACCATCTGTTACCGCAGAATAAGGGCATGCCGCTTAGGATACTGGGGCCGGCAAGCTACACGGTTGCAACGGTTGCCGGTAAAAACAGGGTGAAATTAACCGTTAAATGCCGCAACACCAAAAAATTTCGAGATTTTTTGCGCAGTGTTCTTTTAAAGATAGCCGATGATAAAGCGGATAGCGGTGTATCGATATATACAGATTTTAATGCATTGGAGGAATAGATAGCATGGCACTAAGAAATATTTTACATGACGGAGATGCAACCCTAAAAAAGAAAGCAAGATCGGTAACCGAGTATAATAGCAGGTTACATACCCTGCTTGATGATCTTACCGATACCGTAATCGAGGCCGGGGGGCTCGGTCTTGCGGCACCGCAGATCGGTGTACTGCGAAGGGTATGTGTAGTTATTGATGAATATTTTATAGAGGAGACCGAGGAGGTAGAATTTGAGGTTATTGAGATGGTTAACCCCAGAATTCTATCTAGCGAGGGGGAGGTTACAAGATATGAGGGATGCCTTTCTTTCCCGGGATTGCACGGAAATATAACAAGGCCTCAAAAGGTGGTTGTTGAGGCGGAGGATCGCCTTGGAAACACCTTTACCCTAGAGGCGCAGGATATGCTTGCAAGGGCTGTATGCCATGAGCTAAACCATCTTGATGGTATAACAATTGCCGAGAATGCCGATAGGCTTTATACCGAGGATCAGCTAGAAAAGATGATGGGTAACGATGAGGACGGCGAGTGAGAGTAGTATTTATGGGCACCCCACCGCTTGCGGCAAAAGCGCTTGATGCTATAGTTGCCGCTGGGCATGATGTAGCCGCATGTTACACAAAGGAGCGCCGGCCGGTTGGCAGGAAACAGATTATAACCGCAACACCCGTGGCCGATATGGCACAGCAGCTTGATATAGAGTGTGTAGAGCCAAAGAGTTTGAAGGGTGGCGCCGAGCTTGAACGCTTAAAGGGCTATAACCCCGATATTATTGTGGTGGTTGCCTATGGGAAGATACTCCCAAAGGATATAATAGAGCTGCCCCGATACGGTGCTATAAATCTACATGTTTCGTTGCTACCTAGCTATCGTGGTGCCGCACCGATACAGCGTGCACTAATGAACGGCGATAGACAAAGTGGCGTTACCATAATGAGAATAGACGAAGGGCTAGATACGGGTGATATTATATCATCCGAGAGTTTTGATATAGCCATAACGGAAAATGCCGGAGATATCTTTAGCCGTATGGAGCAGGTAGGAATACCGTTACTCCTAAAAACAATGCAAGATATAGAGGTCAGCAAGGCTGTTTTTACACCGCAAAACAGTGAGGATGCTACACTGGCACCACCGATAATAAAGGCAGAGCTTGCCTGTGAGCTTTCTATGGATGCCGAAAAAATTCACAACACGGCAAGGGGGGTATACCCATTTATGACAGCGCCTATAACCCTGTGTGATACGGTGTGTGGTATTTGCGAAAGCGAGCCATCCCTACAAGGCGGAGCTATAGGCGAGGTGCTTTCGGTTAAGCCGTTAACGGTGGGGTGTGGAAAAGGGTCTTTAATCCTAAAAATAATACAGCCACAGGGAAAAAAGCCTATGGAGGGAACAGCCTTTGCAGCTGGTAGAAGGTTGAAGGTCGGAGATAAAGTATAATTATAATCATAATTAAAAGGAGTACAACCGAGGTTGTACTCCTTTTTAGTAGTTTTAATTATTGGCTTGCTGTCTGTGCAATCTCTATTAGTAGGTCATCCACAGGCATCTTCATTGCTAGGGCTTCTTCAATTTCATAATCAACAATATCGCTGCCTTTTAGTGCTACTATACGGTTTACACGGCCCTCTTCGAGGCATTTAATGGCATGGAAGCCCATTCGTGTTGACATAGTTCTATCCATAAGGCTGGGAGAGCCGCCACGCTGAACATGGCCTAAAACGGTGGCGCGACTATCTATTCCGGATAGTTGCTGAATCTTCTCGGCAAGATAGAATGCCTTGCCGGCACCCTCTGCCACAACTATGATGTAATGTTTTTTACCGGTGCCCTTGGCAAACAGCATACGGTTAACTACATCCTTTTGCAGATTATATTTAGCCTCCGGGATTAATGAACAAAGAGCACCCGTTGCAATACCCACATTAAGAGCAAGCTGACCACAGTTGCGCCCCATAACCTCTACAACGCTGCATCTGTCGTGGCTTTGGGTAGTATCTCTAAGTTTGTCGATAGATTCAATGGCGGTGTTCATAGCGGTATCATAACCTATTGTATACTCACTACAACCGATATCGTTATCAATCGTTGCAGGTATTCCTATACATGGTACACCCTGCTTGTATAGGTCAAGTGCGCCTCTAAACGAGCCATCACCCCCGATAATTACCATGGCATCGATACCATGTTTACGGCAGTTTGCAGCTGCAAGTTGCTGGCCAGCAAGCTTAATAAACTCAAGACATCTCGCTGTATGTAGCACCGTACCACCACGGTGGATAATTTCAGAAACACTACGAACATTCATCTCGTAAATTTCTTCCTGTAATAGGCCGTTATAACCATGTTTAACGCCCATGACCTGAATGCCTTTAGATAATGCTGTTCTTACCACCGCACGTACTGCGGCATTCATTCCGGGTGCATCACCACCACTTGTAAGCACACCTATTTTAGTTATCTTATCGGACATAAAAACCCCTCGTTGTTTTTAACTATAGCTATCACTTAATATATTAACTGTTTATAGTATAACATAAAATAAATTGATTTTCAATAAGTTTTATGTTATAATTTTGTTAAGGTGAGTAAGTAGGGGGGTAGCTCTTTGCTTATAAATAAAATAAATTTAGTGGAGGTTTTAGTAGATGACATTAGTTATTTTAGCAGCAGGTCTCGGCTCTCGCTATGGTGGGCTTAAACAGCTTGATCCGGTAGGCCCTTGTGGCGAATTTATTATCGATTATTCGGTATTTGATGCGGTAAAATCCGGTTTTGATGAGGTTTTAAATCTACAATCGGTGATAGAATTGCAAAGACGGTAAAGGTTAGCTATGCATTCCAAGCACTTGATGATCTACCACAAGGTTTTTCTTTACCGGATGGAAGAACAAAGCCATGGGGTACTGCACATGCACTACTCTGTGCTAAGGATGTTGTAAAGGGTGATTTTGCAGTACTTAATGCCGACGATTTCTATGGCAGGGAAGCATTTAAAGCAGTATTCGATTATATGAAGGACCGCAAAAAGGGTGATAAGCTTACCCACTACTGTATGGCGGGGTATATGCTTAAAAATACAATTACCGATAATGGGCATGTTTCCAGAGGTGTTTGTGTAGTTAATGAGGATTCTACCCTTAACTCTATTGTAGAGCGTACGAAGATTGAAAAACGCCCTGATGGTAATATTGCATACCTTGAGAATGATGCATGGTATCCACTGCCGGAAGATACTGCCGTTTCTATGAATATCTTTGGCTTTTCGGATGATATCTTTGCTATGCTAGAGGAAGGTTTTGTAGAGTTTTTAAAGGATGACAGTAACGACAAGATGAAAGGTGAATTCTTTCTGCCACTCGCTATAGAGTATATGAAGGAAAAAAACTTTGCCGATGTAACCGTTCTCAGCTGTAATGCAAAATGGTATGGCGTAACCTACCAGGAGGATCGTGAGGCGATGGTTCAATTCCTAAAAACATCTACCGAAAACGGCACCTACAAAAAAGGTTTGTGGGAGTAAATCACACATAAAGTTTAACACGTCCCTAAAATATTGATGCAAAAAGAATACGAGCTACCAACATGGGTGCTCGTATTCTTTTTTGTAAACAAGTATTTTTCGTTAACTATTAACTATCGCTCTATTTTCTCGATGCTATATGTAACATCTTCTTCCTTTGCATCAGCAGTTAATTCTGCCTGTCGCTCTAAAAATTTCCTTATTGTTTCCTCTGTAGGTTGCAGGCTACCGGTAAGGTTTGTAGGTATTGGAGGTACCTTTATTTCATCCTTAGCCTCGTCTATAACATCGCCTGATGCTTCGGCTAAATCTGCCGATGCCTTGTCTACTCGTCGCTCTAACTCCTTTACCTCGTCGAGTTTGCTTGGAAGTGCATGACCTGCATCAAGCTTTATCTCAGAGCTTAGCACATTTATCCTACGACGCAGGGCATTTTTGGCGGAGTCGATAACCTTCATCTGCTCAATATCGCCGGATGAAAAGACAATATTATTAAGTTGCTTTTGCTCAGCCTCCTCGGCTGTGAGAGGTTCGGATTCTTTTTCGTCCTTTTCCTCGGCTACCCTTTGTAGCTCCTCCTGCATCAGGCTATCTATCTGTTCGTCAATCCCTGCAATCTGTTCATCATACTGTTTTACAATATCCTTGATATTATCATAGTCTGTACCGGCTGCAAGTGTATTCCCTATAAGCTCATCCTTTCGGTCTTTGAGTTGCTGCTTATTGTTCATCAGCACCTCTATCATAGACATAACCCTGCCTTTGGGTGAAACATTTACAACATCGGTACGCTCTGCCGAGATATTTTCCTCAAGTCTTTCTATATCACCGCTTCGCATTGCAAGCCCCCTATTTACT
>CAYJOX010000008.1:0-6663 GCA_964371915.1 uncultured Oscillospiraceae bacterium | reverse complement strand
ATCATATATCTACCTCAATATAGTTTGCCTATTAAATAATATATCGGCCGAAGTTATAAAAACTTTACCTGTGTAAAAAAAGTGTTAGGATATAATTATCCAAAAATACAGCCTCGCTAGCTGTATTTTTTTATTTTTTTAATGTTTGCCTTTTTTGCTATAGCCTTCATCGTCGGCATTGTTTCACTACCGTAGTGCCTAATGAATAGTCTGTATCAAGATGTCCGTGCCCGCCATTGAGGTAAACCATGATTAAATATACAAGGATAGCCATAGTTGTTGTAATCCTATCATTGCTTTTTTCTATATCCTCCTCCGCCAGCCTCTCCTTGCCGGATGGTACGGACATCTCATCGCAACCACCAGCATCCTCAACCCCTACAATATCCGACCCGGTATCCTCTACTTTATATCCCAGCTCAAGCTCTATCGTCTCAGATAATCAATCTCCTACATCACAGTCCACCCCGCCAATATCAAGCTCTGCATCCACCATATCGGTACCGGCAAGTTCATCATCCGTTTTAGACTCGCCATCAAGTTTGCCTGCTTCATCGGCTGCATCTCAGGCAAACAGCTACTCGTCATCTTCTTTATCCGAAAGTGTTTCATCGTTAGCCGTGTCTACTAGTGTATCATCACAAAGTTTACCGGACTCTGCATCTTTGTTGCCATCCCCCGAACTACAGTCTAATCCTAATGCGCCCTCTCTTGTATCTCCGGCCCCTACCGATTTTACCTCGACAATCTACTACAATGCATCAAACCCACTCGGCATTGCCGGTAGTTTTCACCTTGTAGGATTTAACACGGTGTCGATGAACGCTCATACAAACGGTAATGTATTGGCAAATACCCTCTATGCAAACGCCAATTTTGGAACAAATAATCTAACCGATGAGCTAAGTTATATACAAAACTATGCATCTATCAATAGCGGTAGCGCTACAAGAAATGAGCATGTTCTGGTTGTAGGTAGCTCTAACACAACAGAGTTTGTAGATAACGGCAACGCCATAGCGGTAAATGGCAGAAAGTTAGACAGGCCCAAAAATGTATGGCAGGATAGCGGCGGCACACAGTTTATAGATCTAGCCACCGTAAAAGGGCAGGTTCAGGCGCTATCCTCAAGCCTAAGCGCCTTAGAAACAACCAACATAACCGCAAGCCTAAACCCATATGGCGGCAGTGTGGATGACAGCTACATAACCCTTTCCGACACCTCGAAGGGGGGCGTGTTTAACACCACAGCATCAGAGCTATCTTCACTAAGATATCTAGGGGTAAAAGGTTTTTTAAGCTCTAACAAGGCCGCTGTAGTAATAAATGTTGATTGTGAGCAGAGTGCAAATATATCATTACCGATAAGCCTTATTTCTATAGATAACAATAATCAGAACTGCTCCGAAACCCATATCTTCACAAATGGTAGGGTGTTATGGAACTTTTATAACCTACTGCCAAACTCCGGAACAACTATAACGGCATCACTATTGCATGGAAGCATAGTTGCGCATAGTGCAAGGGTGGTTGCAACACAAAACCTAAACGGTACTATTATTGCAAACGATATCGATATAAGGGCGGAAAGCCACCGTGATGATTTTGTAGGCGAAATACCTACACAGCAGATAACAATAGATATTACTATAGACAAGGCTTGGTTAGACGAACACGGCGATGTAATGGATAGCCACGGCTATTCGGCTACTATACAGCTATTTCAGGGCAGTGATCCCTATGGCACACCGGTTACGCTTAACGAGGCAAATAGTTTTACCTATATCTTTGTGGGGCTACCGGCCGAGTATAGCTATAGCGTACAGGAACAGGCAATCTTTTACGGTGCAGTAGATATGACCGATAGCTTTACACTGTCCACTACACAAAATAGTCAAACATCAATAACGATGACAAATCGCATGAATGGATCAGACCCATTAATACTGCCATCTACCGGTGGTATGGCGCAGGTGATGATTACGATAGGAATGTTTATAAGCTTATTAGCGGCCTTACTTTTTTTTCATCATAGGAGGACTATATGAAGTTAATCAAAAAAACATCAGCATTGTTTTTAATAGTAGTGCTGGTAGTATCTATATTTGCAATACCTACATTTGCAAACCCCTATAGCATCTCTATACAGAACACAAATTCAGCAGTATCTATTAGCAACACTACATACAATGCATATCTACTGTTTGAGGCGGTAGACAACAACCCCGGTGGATATGTATATAATCCGGCAACCTGCCTGCCGGTAAGCTACACTCCTACCGGTGGCAGTGCACTAACCGGTACAGCTCTCTTAAACTGGATAGCGAACCCATCACGTACGGCCGATGAGCTGTATGATTTTTCGATAAGCACATATAACAACTATATTGATGTAAGCCCTGCGCCTACTCCCTCCGGCAGTGCAACCGCTACAGGACAGCAGGCCACTATAGCGATAACCACACCGGGCCTACATATTGTTACCGGTGGTGGCGAACGCGCCGATAATCACAGCCCTATCACAGCATTGGCCTCACTCAGCGATACCAACCCTACCTCGCCCGTAAATCCTAAATTTGATGTGCCGCAGGTGGAAAAGCAGGTATACCACGACGATGTTGGCGGCTATACCACCTACTCAGACCATGAGATAGGCGATGACATAGACTACCAAATATATGCAACTGTTCCGGCAACGACAGGCTATACCGACTATAGTTATGTAATTACCGATACATTGGTAGATGGGCTTAGCTATAACAGTGATCTTACAATGGAGATTAACAACACTACCGGTACGGTAACACTGCCCACAACCTACTATACAGTAGCCGAGCTTTCAGCCCCTGATAACGGTTTTACCCTTACTATTGATATTATGGCTGCAATAGATGCAGGCCTACTGCAGACCGGTGATACACTTGTTGCCAGCTTCTCGGCGATGCTTAATGAGGGTGCGGTGGTAGATCCTGACGGCACAAACGATAACAGCGTTAAGCTAGACTACAGCAACAACCCACAGGATCTATTTTCGGTAGGCACAACACCTACAACCATAACCCAAAGCTCTACCTTTAGGGTACAGCTAACCAAATCCAACTCATCCGAACAGCTACTACAGGGTGCCGAGTTTGTAATTACACTGGAGGAGACTCTTGCAACCGATGCTTACGGCGCCCCTACAAACGCATTGTCATTTATAGAACAACCTGCAAATACCTATACAAAGGCACCGGATGGTTATACCGGCGCAACGACTAGCATAATAACCGCCGGCTCGGTAGAAGTTTTAGGGCTAAATGCCAACGTAACCTACTACCTACACGAGATTACACCGCCAAGCGGATATGTACTAACCAGTATACCCACAAGTTTTGAACTGCAGGCGCAGTATAATAGTATTACCGGTGACTTGTTGGACGGGTATCCGACGATGCTTGTTAACGGTTCTACAACACCTGTGGCACCGACGCTTGATATAATCAACTATCAGGATAGGGAACTACCTGATACCGGCAGTACGACTGCAATAGTCTTTATTGCTTTAGGATTTATCCTGTTGGGAATAGCTGTTGCTATCCTACTACTAGTAGTGAAAGAAGATAAGAGATGGTGAAAAGAAAACTGCTCTCGATACTAGCTATCCCTTTAGTTGTTGCAGGAGCAGCCCTAGTCCTTTATCCCACCATTTCAGATAGGGTGGTAGGCATGGAGCATAGGCAGATAATAAGAAGTTATGAGGTTGAGATACAGTCTGTATCGGGTAGTTTTGATGAGTCTTTGGCCGATGCACAGCGGTATAATGATATAGTTCGTGATGCGGGGGGCTACGGCTTTATCCCTACACAGGAGGATCTAGAGCTGTATTACGATTCACTTAACCTAAAAGGTGATGGCATGATGGGCTACATATCTATACCAAAGCTATCCATATCGCTTCCCATCTATCACTCAAGCGCAGAGGAGGTGTTGCAGGTAGGAATAGGGCATATTGAAAGCACCGCCCTGCCTATAGGCGAGACATCAAATCATACTGCGCTCACGGGGCACAGTGGGCTATCCTCGGCAAAGATGTTTAGTGAGATAGATAGGATGCAGGTCGGAGATGTATTTATACTGAATATATCCGGTAAGGCACTATATTATGAGGTTTATAACATAGCAACAGTTCTGCCGGATGAAACGGATCTACTTGCAATACAAGGCGGAAAAGATTTAGCTACCCTTATAACATGCACTCCGTACGGAGTAAACACCCATCGCCTGTTGGTGCAAGGAGAACGAATAGAGTTTGAAATAAACTAAAAACAAACAAAAAAACAGCGTAGCACCTTTAAAAATGCTACGCTGTTTTATCATGCCTTATGCCAATACTGAGTTGTTGATTTCGGTTATATCAATCTCCGTTGTTGAAACAAAATTTGGTCTATTTGTAACATTTTTACGCCTAAACACAACCTCAACAATTGTCTGCACCACAAAGATTATGGCGAACCATATACTATAGATATCAAAAATTACCATCGGGTATGAAAAATCCTGTGTTAATATCAATATAATAAATGTAACGGCGAAAAGTATAAACCCTGCAACAGCCGTTGCGTTACGCCTTGTGTAAATCTCCTCCTGTTGTCTCTTATAACTCTGCTTATAAACACTATTTTTACTTTTTTTCTTACCCTGTGTTACTAAAAAGATTACAGGAGATATCATTGTAAGTATCGTAACTATAAGGTTGAATAAGCTCCAACCTCTCACCTGATTTAATATACCGGCAGAGGTAGGCACACCATCCTCAACTATAATACTAGACTCATACTCGACGCCATCATATGTAACGGTTAGTGTATATTCGCCGTCCGGTAGGGTAGCAAAATACTCAGGGCTTATTGTAAGATTACCGTTTCCATCAACCGATACGTTTGAGCTATCCAGAGGTGCCCCATCTATAGTTACATTCCCCGGAGTTCCGCCGGAACCTCCCGGAGGTAAGGTTATGCCACCACCCGGTGTTATCTGAGGTTTCCTGTCATCCTCCGGTTGAGTGGTTGTTCCACTGACTGAAGAACTTGTAACTAAGTTTGACGAAGAAGACGATGAACTCGCCGGCTGTGGGCTACTTGAAGATGAGGATGATACCTCCTCTGAATCCTCCTCAGGGTCGGATGTGTCTGTGGGTGTTGTCGGAGTTGGTGTCACAACAGTAGAGGAGCTGCTGGATACTGTGGGGGTTGTGCTGCTAGATGCCGGGGGTGTTGTAGGTGTTGTGGCAGTAGCTGAAACGGTGATTACCGCTGTATCGCTAGTCTGCATCTGTGGAAGAATACCTGTAGGTACCGATTCAAAATTACTGTTTGCAGTTACGGTTGCCGTATAGTCGGTTACACTAACTGTCGCAGTAGATGGGAGATAGGTTGCAGATGTATAACCTGTTATAGTAGTTCCATCTTTTTCCCAGCTGTAATCTATCACAGAATCAACCTTGTTGCCTGCCGCTAAAAAATCCCAAACGGCATTAGATTTTGGTGCTGCATTAAGTAGCGCCGCAGTATTGCCAACAGTATAACCTGCATCCAGTATATCTACTGTAAGAGCGTTATCACCGCGGTATATTCTGCTTGATACATTACTCTTTCCGGCAACATTGCCCGTCTCTATACTGCTATTTAGTGTTGGAATAGTTGTTATGATATAACCATTGTTTGTAAAGGTAATGGTTGAGGTTTCGGCCGCAATAAGGTCTGCACCTACAGGGATATAAAGCTCCTCACCGGCGTCTATAGATATATTTGCGGTAACATCTAGCGGTAGGCTAACCGTTCCTCTTATCTGCCAGTGGTCTTTTGTCCACCCTGTTTGTCTGTCCTGCCTTAAAATATTATCGATATCGGCATCGATATCCGCTACCGAAACCTCGGTTGCACCTCCTGCAATCCTTCCGACAGCTATTGATGAGTCCTCTAATATAACAGTTGTTGTTCCTGTCTTTGTTGTGGCTGGGTCGGTTTCAAAAAGTTGTTGGTAGATAGCACCGTTTAGCGTTGCAACTTCATCTACATATACAACCGCTGTATCATTTAGTTTAGTGTAGGTTACTCCGCTTTTTCTAGTGAAACCGCCCTCTGCAACAATATCCCCTGTTACGGTGCCGCCGAGTAGTGAGATATGAACATCCGCCTTGGTATTACTGTCATACCACCATCACTCGAAAGGGAGGAAACATCTACAAGCTGTGAGCCGCCAACAATAGAGCCCCCCACAGTTCCGGAGTACATAACTACCTTTATATCGGCATAGTTCATAATTCCTACACGGCTTGTAGGGTAATCGGCATAGCTAATCTTACCGCCACCATATACCGAGCCGGTTATGTTGCTGGATTTAATGTTAACAGTTAAATTACCGTAGCCGGCAAGAGGTAGGCCATACCTATCAGTGCCTACTAAGGTGAGAACCTCTCCCGCTCCGTAGACCGAACCTTTTATCGTCGCATCTTCAATAGTTGTACCTACATTGCCACCTACAATTGTACGATAACCGCTACCAAATACATCCTTGCCGATTGTTCCGCCTTCTATTGTAACCTTAGTATCTCCGGAGATAATATCATTCATTCCACCGCCATAAACGCTACCATCTATTCATCCGTATGTGATATTCGCA
>CAYJOX010000007.1:16690-23185 GCA_964371915.1 uncultured Oscillospiraceae bacterium | reverse complement strand
TATTCGAATCTACCCGATCTCAAGGCTTGCAATGCCGTTAAGGTCGAGTGTTGCGGTGTTGCCTGCCATATATTCAAAATACCCTGCGGCGGCAATCATCTCGGCATTGTCACCGCATAGCTTTATCGATGGGCTGTAAAAGGCCTTGCCGAGGGTGTCGCAGTCGGCCTTTATCCTATCTCTTAACATGGTATTTGCAGCTACACCACCGGCCATGCAGATAGTTTTACAGCCATGTTTTTTAGCGGCAAGGTTTAATTTTGTGGCGAGTATATCTATAGTCTTAGCCTGAAAAGATGCGGCAAGAGAGTTTTTATCAACCTCTTCACCCTTCATCTCAAGGTTGTTCTTTAGGTTCATTACGGCCGTTTTAAGGCCGGAAAAGCTAACATCAAACTCCCCCTTGGCCTTGGGTGTGGGTAACACATATCTTTCGGCATCTCCTAAAAGTGCCGCCTTTGCTACAGCAGGCCCCCCGGGGTAGCCAATGCCAAGAATTCGAGCAACCTTATCAAACGCCTCTCCTGCGGCGTCGTCTACCGTTCTGCCAAGCAGCTCGAATGCCGTATAATCCTTTACATATACTATGTGGCTATGCCCTCCCGATGCAACAAGGCATAAAAATGGAGGTTTTAGATGGGGGTATTCGAGATAGAGTGCCGCGATATGCCCTCTAAGATGGTGAACGGCTATAAGTGGGATGTTTTTAGCATATGCATAGGCCTTTGCAAAGTTTATCCCAACAAGCAACGCACCTATAAGCCCGGGCGCGTATGTAACCGCAACAGCATCGGGGCAGACTATGCCGGCATCGTCTAGTGCCTTTTGGGTTATTCCGGCGATACTTTCTATATGTCGCCTTGATGCAAGCTCCGGCACTACACCGCCATAAATCCCATGTTCCTGTGCCTGTGAGGCTATTAACCCGGCTAGTACAGTGCGCCCGTTCATTACTACCGCCGCCGCTGTCTCATCACAGCTACTCTCTATTCCAAGTATTTTCATTCTATTTCCTTTACATAAAGTATCGCATCATCGGGTGGATTAAGGTAAAAATTTTTACGAAATCCGTTTTTTATAAACCCCGTCTTTTCGTATAGTGATATGGCAGCAAGGTTGTTCGAGCGAACCTCTAGATATAACCTTGTAACATCCTTGTATTTCAGGTGGTTGACTAAACGGGTCAACAACTTATTAGCTATCCCTTTTCGTCGATAGTTTTTATCTGTTACAATATTGTTTAGGTTAGCCTCGTCACATATTGCATGGCATGAAAGATATCCCACTACATCATTGTCTATTATGGCGCAAAATCCAATAGCCACAGGATTAGCTAATTCTGCCTTTAGCTGGGCTAAGTTCCAACCATCATCTGTTGATTTTTGCAACAAGTATACTCTTTGTATTAATAAATCGTCTAATGGCACGATGTTCATCAATGTGCCTCTAGCCAGTTGTTGCCACTTTTTGTTTCGGCAACCATCTCTACCGTAAGCTTAACTGCATTCTCCATCTCCTGCTGTAATATCTCCTTAACGGTATCTGTAAGCGAACTCTCACACTCGATAAGAAGCTCATCGTGCACCTGCAATATTAGCTTTGCGTCAAGTTGTAGCTTCTCTATCCTGGCATGAACCCTTATCATAGCAAGCTTAATTATATCAGCCGCAGTACCTTGAATCGGTGTATTCATAGCTATTCTCTCACCAAGCTTCTTGATATTACTGTTAGTAGATTTAAGCTCAGGTATTACTCTGCGTCTACCGAAATAGGTAGTGACATAACCATTTTCTCTTGCATTTTCTACAGTGCTTTTAAGAAAAGCGTCGACACCCGAAAATTCATCTAGATAATTTTTTATAAATCTATCTGCCTCCTTAACGGTAACACCGATATCCTTTGCCAGCGAGAAAGCGCCTATGCCGTAAACTATGCCAAAGTTTACCGCCTTAGCACTGCGCCGCATCTCTGCCGTTACCATAAGTGGCGGAACCTCCATGACCTTAGAGGCGGTAGTAAGATGAATGTCCTCTCCGGTCAAAAATGCATTTTTCATCTCTTTATCATCAGATAATGCGGCAAGGATACGTAGCTCTATCTGTGAATAATCGGCATCTACTAATGTTCGGCCGGATGGTGCAACAAAAAACCGACGTAGCTCCCTGCCAAGCTCAGTTCTTATCGGTATATTTTGCAGGTTAGGCTCCTTAGAGCTTATTCGCCCGGTACGAGTTTCTGTCTGTTTAAAATAGGTATGGATACGCCCGTCGTCCTCTATCTGCGAAATAAGCCCCTCTACATAGGTTGATACAAGCTTTTGTAATGTTCGGTATTGTAGTAGTTTCCCCACTACCGGATGGTATGATCTAAGTCGCTCAAGAGTTTCGGCATCGGTAGAATAGCCGGATTTTGTCTTTTTTCCGGTTGGGAGCTCTAGAACATCAAAAAGCGCAACACCAAGTTGTTTGGGTGAATTGATGTTAAACTCATAGCCTACCTCGGAATAAATCTCGGAGATAAGTGTTTCGGTGCGTATGGTCAACTCATCACCGAACTTTTCTATACCTTGCTGGTCGACCGCAAAGCCGATAAGCTCCATGTCGGATAGAACACGTGAAAGTGGAAGTTCAATTTCTGTTAAAAGATCATACATTTCGGCATCGGACAGGGCCGACTCCAATAGGTTAAAAAGTGGTACAATACTGTCATATTCGTTATCGGATTCTATTAGATATTCATCAACAAGCTCTGAGAAAATATAGTCCTTAGCAGAAGGGTTTAAAAGGTATGCCGCAAGCTTTGCATCGAATACTATGTTGCTAATATCTTTACCGCAGCTTAACGCTAGATTGTATAGCCCCTTAGCATCGAAACAGTATTTTTTTGCCTTCATACCTAGTAGGTCGAAAAACCTTTGACTACTAAGGTCGGAAAGTTCAAACACCTCTCCGTCAGAGGCAGTTAACCTCTCGCTAAGTACAAGATAAAGCTTTTGTGCATTATCAGGGATAATCCCCTCAGTTAATTTCACACCCGAAACCCTAGGGGAACTACTCTTAATATCTTGTAGCCCTAAGCGCTCCCGTAACTTTACCATCTCCAGCCGTGCAAGTGTTGCGGCTGCCATCTCCGGCTCCCCCTCGCCCTTAATATAGCTTTTTGGATCTGTGTCTATAGGGGCAGAGCAGTTAATCTCGGCAAGTGCTCTGCTTAGGGTTACCATCTCACGCGAATCTAACAGTTTTTGCCTTGCTGCAGGTTTTATAATGGGGCTATCTATATTTTCATAGATACCTCCTATACTGCCAAACTCTGCAATAAGTTTACAGGCAGTTACCTCGCCGATACCTTTTGCACCGGGTATCTTGTCTGAGGCATCACCGGCGAGTCCTTTTACATCTATTAGCTGCGTTGGGGTAACACCATATTTTTCAAGGATAGCATCCTCATCGATAAGTTTTGTTTCGCCTCTGCCAAACTGGGTTGTGGTTAATAATAACCTAACGGAGCTTGACACCAGTTGTTGACCATCACGGTCTCCGCTCGCGATAACACACTCAATACCTTTATCTGCACAGCTTTTTGATAGAGTGCCGATTATATCATCGGCCTCATACCCCTCGCAGGCTATAATATTGTAACCAAGCTGTGTAAGTAGCTCCTTTACTATAGGGAGCTGGCTTTTTAGTTCCTCCGGCATTGGTGATCGCCCTGCCTTATAGCCGTCATACATCTCATGCCTGAATGTTTTAACAGGTAGATCGAATGCTATTGCTACGGCATCCGGTTTTTCCTGCTCATGCAGCTTAAGGAGTATATTCATAAACCCTACAACCGCATTTGTAAACTCACCCTGCTTTGTCGTGAGCAATTTTATGCCATAAAAAGCGCGGTTAAGCACACTGTTTGCATCTATACAAAGTAGTTTCAAAATATCCTCCAAAATAAATTAAATTTTCCTACACAATAGTATACCATAAAAAACAAAAATGTGGTATACTATTACAGTTAAAACAGTAGTATTTTATGGAGCTTTTATGTCCTTTTTTTGTGGGGTAGATCTTTCTAGCGGCGCGGTACTTGCCCCAATGGCCGGATTTACCGACGACATTTTTCGCAACATATGCGTCGAAAATGGTGCCATAATAACAATATCAGAGATGGTTAGTGCAAGGGCTGTAACCCTTGGAGATAAAAAAAGTAACGAGCTTTGCAAAAACTATTCCGGACTTTCTCCTTATGGCATACAGCTTTTTGGTTCTCGTCCGGAAGATTTTAAGGTTGCCGCCGAAAGGTTAATGCAGTTTAAACCTGATTTTTATGATATAAACTGTGGTTGCCCCGCTCCTAAAATTACAGGTTCAGGTGGTGGCAGTTCATTACTTAAAACCCCACAGCTGATAGGCGAGCTTGTAAAGGCCGTAAAAGACAGCTCTAATCTTCCCGTATCGGTAAAGTTACGCACCGGTATAGATGGAGAACCGGCAGCTGTTACCGCCGCAATAACTGCAGTACAGGCGGGAGCCTCGCTTGTTACGGTGCATGGGAGATATCAACGTCAGGGTTATCGCCCACCGGTGGATTATGAAATAGCGGCCGAGGTTAAAAAGAATATATCTGTGCCTATGCTATATAACGGTGATGTAAAGGATGCGCAGACAGCTATGGCGGCGATTAAAAAAACCGGAGCCGATGGTGTGATGATTGGGCGTGCCTCTATGGGGAATCCCTTTGTCTTTAGACTATACGAAAACAGAGATTCTATCGATTTGACCGATAGGGTCGACATATTACAACGTCATGCGGAGCAGATCTACGAGCGTTATGGCAAAAACGGGCTTATAGCCTTCCGGAGCCATATAACTCACTACATTAAAGGTTTTAGGGATGCAGCCTCACTGCGTAGAGAGGCGGTTGATATAAAAAGCATTGATGATGTGACCAGGATAGCGAATCGTCTTAAAGCTATCACCTTAGAGTAAGCTCGTCTAAATTCTTCGAAAACTCGGGTAGCATTAAACGGCAAAAATACTCAACCTCAGGGAGGTTTACATTAGAAATTACCGCTTCTTGTGCCTTTTTAGCGGAACTAAAATCCACATTTCCGCCGCTACATTCCTCTATACATTTTGCTAAAGCAGATAGCTTATCGGCTGTCTTTAGTAATGTTTTTTCATGCGGTGTAAGCTCGGTTTGTAGGGCGATAGGTTCTAGATATTCTGATAAAGAAGCTGGAAGTAATGAACAAAGGCTTACAATTGATTCTCGCTCTAGCTGTTTATAGCGTGCCTTTAGCTGCTCATCTTGATATTTTACCGGAGTCGGCATATCTCCTGTTAATATTTCACTAATATCATGGTAGAGTGCGGCAGTTGCGAGCTTTTCCGGATTTACATCGTCGGCATTAAACTCTTTAACGGCTATAACTGCCAGCATATGGGCTATCTGTGCAGTCTCGGCACTGTGTTCAGCTAAGTTTTCGTTGCGTAGCTGGCGCATTAAGCCCCACCTATTTATAAATTTCATTCTGGCAAGTAGTGCAGAAAAAGAATACATCTTATACCTCGAAACAATTGAACGTATAAATATTTTAACCAACAAAACCTAATTAGTCAAGTGGAGGAAGAATGATAACTGAACGTATAAATAGAAGAAAACATTACAAATATCGCTTTGTTTTTATACTGGCTTTCCTAACAACACTACTGATAAAGGCTTTTTTCTATACTGCGGAGATTTCAACTCACAGCAGATACCTTTTACGATGCATATATCAAGGTGGTTTCATACCGGCCTTGAAGAATATAGTTTTGATATTGACCTAGGTAGTTCATTTGTAAATGCCTATTCATTTTATACCCTTGGTTCTCCCTTTGCAATGATTTTAATGTTATTTCCCGAGGGCGCAATCCCATATCTAATGCCGATAATGCTCTGTATAAAATTTGCAACTGCTGCATTAACAGGGTATATCTATATAGGGCGCTATATTAAAAACAGTGGATATGCAGTCTGTGCCGCATTAATCTATTCATTTTCCGGATTTTCTATCTATAATATATTCTTTAACCACTTTCTTGATGCCGTTGCTCTCTTTCCGCTACTTCTTTTCGCACTGGATGAATTCTTTTATGAGGACCGCAAGGGGCTATTTGCTCCCTTTGTAGCCATAAATCTAATCAACAACTATTTCTTCTTCACCGGTCAGATTGTATTTCTTGTAATATATTTTATTGCAAAACTAGCCACAAAGGAATATAGGCTCACGGTAAAAAGATTTATCTTTATAGCCGTAGAGACAGTTATAGGGCTATTAATGGGGTTGTTGTTGGCACTGCCTGCCTTTGTAAGCCTGCTTGAAAACCCACGTTCTATAAACTATAGCTATGGCTTTAATCTATTACTACATGGCACCTCGCAACAGTATGCAGCTATAATCTCTTCGTTATTTCTTCCTCCCGACCCCCCGTATCTCCCTAACCTATTTACCGATGG
>CAYJOX010000007.1:0-16680 GCA_964371915.1 uncultured Oscillospiraceae bacterium | reverse complement strand
CTGCCTTTCTACCACTATTTTCAGCCGCAGGCGTACTAACATACTTTAGGAGTAAATCTAAATCCGCATTTAAGATAATCCTAGTTGTCTGTCTTGTTATGGCCCTAGTGCCGGTGCTTAACAGTGCCTTTTATACCCTAAACTCAAGCTACTATGCAAGATGGTACTATATGCCGATACTAGTTATGGCACTTGTAACCGGAAGAATGTTGGAGTATAACACAAGAAGGTTCTGTAGCTCACTGCTCATTGTAGGAGGGATAACACTTGCATACAGCCTTTTCGGACTTGTTCCTAATAAGGTAGACGGCGTCACGGTGATAGGCCTTGCAGACAACTCGGCATTGTTCTGGTTGACAATATTAACAGCGCTTATCGGGCTTGCTGTAGGTTATCTATGGCTTTCGAAATTTAAAGGTAGACCGCATGGGTCAAGAATATTGATGTCCTTTATATGTGTTTTTTCAATAGTTTATGGTGTGATACATCTAGCTACCGGAAAGATACCACAGCTAGAGAACGATAGTAGTTATAAAGCATTAAACTATGATGCTATGGCGGTTGACATACTCTCGGAGGATGAAGAATTTTACCGAGTGGATAGCTATGATGCACCGGATAATAATAGTATATTTATGGATTTAAACGGTATTCAAACATTTAATAGTGTTGTAAGCCCATCTATATTGGAGTTTTATCCCTCTGTAGGCGTTAAAAGAGACGTTTCCTCTAAGCCGGAATGGGAAAACTTTGCACTTAGACCGCTACTATCGGTAAAATATCTAATGGTTCCTATAGAAAAGGAGGATGAATTTAAAACCGATAATCTTATGTATGGGCTTAAGCATTATAAAACTGTAGAGCCTTATAGTATCTATATAAATGAGTTGTTTTTGCCCATGGGGATAGTTACGGATGAGTACATTACTACACAAAGCTATGAATCGGTGCAGGAATCAGAACGTTCAAACCTGTTATTAAAGGGTGTGGTGCTTACAAACGAACAGATTACAAAATATTCAAGCTATCTAACAGAACTTCCGGCACAGCAGCTGGAACAACGTAGCTTTGATGATATGAAAGCCGATGTGCAGTCTTTGACCACTACAGATAATTTTACCGATACAGGCAATGGGTTCGTTGCAGATATAACACTTGATAAAACATCAATGGTAATGTTTTCGATACCATACGATAAAGGGTTTAAAGCCTTTATAAACGGGGAAATAACGGAGATTGAAAATGTAAATGGCGGGCTTTCCGGCATATTAGTTCCGAGTGGTCAACACGAAATAATATTCGAATATGAAACGCCGTATTTATCATTATCAACCCTGCTTTGCTTCATTGGAATTATATTATATATTATATATTTTATTCTTGACCGTATTAGTTTGAGCGCTCGCTATAAAAAAACAAGCAGTACAGCACCTGAAATTTTATCTGATTATTAAAAATAATCGATTAGATAATCTAAATAACAACATATAGTGTTTAAATTATGCATGCAAGTCTAATTAATGACATTATCATACCATAATACGGAGATTACATCAATTGACCTACTAGGTTATATTCCTAACTTAGTATATGATATTACCGATATGTAAACTTCAATACCTTAAATTAAAAGTTGAATACCCTTATCGGCAATATCATTTCACAATTATGGGTAACTGAGTATCCCGGTCAATAAAGTCGATGGCCTTTTTTTAATGTTAATGCCATATTTTGTGGTTGTAAATAGCCATTATTTCATAATAAAGTATAATACACACCCAAAAAACATTTTTCTACATATGGTTAATTTCGCATCTATTATACCGAACGTTAAAACATAAAGTGGTGACCTTGGCGGTCATCACTTTATGTAAAAATATTATTGACATTTTTTATATTATTATGTTATTATATACTAAAATTCATATACACTTTTGAGGATAATGTAATGAATATTAAAGAGTTACGTGTAGGTGATTCTGCAGAAGTTTTTTCATATACACGTTCGGGGGAACGAATTAGCTTTAAAACTAAGATAGAAGAGATAAATAAGCTAAAAGTCAAGGTTTTAGTTGGCGATATATCGCCACGCCTTACAGCTGCCGACGAGTTTGAGCTTTTTGTGAGATTTGACTCTGAGGACTATATGTGGGATGCCGATAATAATGGATTAGAACGATCTAAAGAGGGATTTAATCTTTTAAATATAGTATTACATTATCCTAACGCTAAAATATCGTCGCGTCGTGCACATTTTCGGCTGACTCATTTTGTCGTCGGTGAACTCCTTTATCAAGACACTAAGAGTAGGCTTTCTACCTCATCTAATGTAGATTTGGTAGATGTAAGTGCCGGTGGAGTCGCATTTCTCACCGATGTGCACCTAACCCCCGGACAGACTGCTAAACTTCGTTTTCCGTTAGAAGATGAACTTTTACTTTTAGATGTAAATATTGTTACTAGAGATATGATGCCGCCAGACTTTAAGTTTCCATATCGTTTTCGCTGTAAGTGGGTCAATATTAGCCCGAGAGTTGAGGAGGGTATTGTTAAACATATCTTTAAGATGCAGCAGAAGAGGTAACTGTTTTTAACGAACTCACAGCTATTTCCTTTAATGAATTTTCATCAAGGGGGATAGCTGTTTTTCCCAAGCTTTGCTGTTTACTCCATCTTTGTACCCATGAGGCCAACTCCTCGTCACTATAGCTGATTTTTTCAAGGTCGAACAGATAGCTGTTAATTGTATCAACTAATGTTTTAAAATCTATATCAAGCTCCGAGAGAAGGTTATCAAACTTTTGTTTATCGGATATCGCGATGCGTTGAATAAATTCCTCTAAAAACAATGTACAGGCAAAGCCGTGCGCTAGCCCCTTGTTTTCGGTAATGGGGTAGCTCATTAGATGGCAAAGCGCTGTTCCTGTACGGTTTATTGCCAACCCGCCATATATAGAAGCGGTATAAAGATTTTCACGTTGTTGCAAAGTTATAGAGTTAAAATCTTTAATAGTGGCAAGTGTTCTAAGCCCCAACTTCAGACCCTCTATCGCAAAATTTTGAGAGATATAGTCGGCTGTGCGAACAAAAAAGGATTCGAAACAATGGCAGATTGAATCAAGTGCGCTGCTTATCGTAAAATATTTTGACATGCTTGACGTGTATTCAGGGTCGCCAAACGCAACCTTTGCGTAGCAATCAGTGCCGGAAAAAGAGCCTTTAAAGCCGGTATCATCACGTGTTAATACCGAATATGGTGTAACCTCACTACCTGTACCTGCTGTTGTACCAATCAAAATTAATGGCAGTGCCATGTTTTGCCATCCCTCAAATAGCCCGTATTGTGGCAGTGTAGGGTTTGCCGCATATACCGCAACCGCTTTAGCAGCATCAAGTGGAGACCCACCGCCGATACCTATAACAAAATCTACATTCTGCTCTATGGCCACCATGCCGGCTTTGTAACAACAGGATACCATAGGGTTTTGCTGCACCTCATCAAATATTACATACTGTATATTCAGTTCGGTTAGTACAGAAATAAGGTCGTCGAGTGCACCGCATTTCTTTGCAGAGCTTTTTCCGGTTACTACGATACAACGTCTGCCGATATTTAAGAATTCAGCTGTATTATCTTTTATACAGCCTTTGCCGATTAAAACCTTAGTAGGCATAAATAACTTTAAACTCACGTATTACCTCCACTAGTATGATACTGTCTACATTTTGCATTAAATTGTGCAATGTGTCAATAGTTATTAAAAATAAAAACAGCAAACTTATGCCGCCCTTTTAAATATTTTATAATTAATGGTTGAAAAATCAATTATTTTATTGTATAATAGTTGTTGCGGGTTTTCCTTAGCATATTCGTAGTAAATTCTTTTTGGAGGTTATATGGAAGCACCTTCGGTTCTTACAGTTGTACTGACAGGTATCTTATTAGTATTCTTTACCCTTTTATTGCTAACAGCCCTAATAGCAGTATTTGGTTCAATAATGAAGGCGTTGCACAAATCGCCTGCTCCGGCAGTAGCGGCTGCACCGGTAGCTGTAGCTACACCGGCACCTACACCGGTAGCCACACAAGCTTCAACCGATGATACAGAGGTAATAGCCGTAATAGCTGCCGCTGTTGCTGCTATGGGTGGTGGAACGGTGGTTTCCATTAAAAAGCAACAGGCAAAGGTAACGACTAGCGGCAATGCTGTTAATGCTTGGAAACAGTCTTCGATACTATCGTATCTCCAACAAGTTTAATAGAGAGGGCGTATAAAGATGCAAGAATTTTTTGAAACCATACAATCAATAATTGAAAACTCTGGCTTTGTGGCCTTAACAGAAGAACCGCTGTCGCTTGTAATGATAATCGTAGCATGTTTTCTAATGTGGCTTGCCATTGCAAAAAAGTTTGAACCACTGTTACTGCTACCGATTGCATTTGGTATGTTACTAGCTAACCTACCGTTAGCAGGGTTATCAAGTGATGCGGCACCTGCCGCAGAGGGCGAGGTAGGAGGACTTTTATACTACCTATACCAGGGCATTAAGCTCGGAATATATCCGCCGCTTATCTTCCTTGGAATTGGCACGATGACAGACTTCGGCCCACTTCTCGCAAACCCCAAAAGCTTACTGCTTGGTGCGGCCGCACAGGTTGGTATATTTATAACATATTTAGGAGCTGTTTTCCTTGGCTTTGCACCAAACGAAGCCGGTTCTATCGCAATTATTGGCGGTGCGGACGGCCCGACAGCTATCTATACTACAGGAATTTTAGCTCCCGAGCTGCTTGGTGCGGTTGCGGTTGCTGCATACTCCTATATGGCACTAGTACCAATTATTCAGCCGCCTATAATGAAGGCGCTTACCACGAAGGAAGAACGCTCTATAAAGATGGAACAGCTTCGCGTGGTATCCCAAAGAGAGAAAATTCTTTTCCCGATTATCTGCACAATCATAATCTCGCTTCTTCTTCCATCGGCTGCCCCACTTGTCGGCATGCTAATGCTTGGTAACCTTTTCCGTGAGTCCGGCGTTGTAGAGCGTATTAATAAAACTGCAGGTAACGAGCTAATGAATATCGTTACAATCTTCCTTGGTATCTCGGTTGGTTCTACCACTAAAGCTTCAAACTTCCTAACACCAGACTCTTTAAAGATTGTAGGTCTAGGATTGGTTGCTTTCTGTATAGGTACCGCCACCGGAGTTCTCTTCGGAAAAATCATGTGTAAGGCTACCGGCGGCAAGGTTAATCCTCTTATCGGTGCGGCAGGTGTTTCGGCTGTACCTATGGCGGCACGTGTTGCTCAAAAGGTAGGTCAGGATGAAGATCCACAAAACTTCCTGTTAATGCATGCCATGGGCCCGAACGTTGCAGGTGTTATAGGCTCTGCTGTTGCGGCAGGTATTCTTATCAATATCCTTAGCTAAAATATAAAAAATACAAATAAAAGGCTGCCGATTGCGGCAGCCTTTTATGTTTTTTATTCATATTTTAAACATATTTTGAAGATATCATATTAAACATTAATTTGAATTTTAGGAGGATGAAATGCCCAGTGAAGCATTTAGAGAGATGCTAAAGGATGAACTGCCCCAACAACAACCGCCAAACCCTACAAAGAAGGATTACATCAAGGATTTCTGGTATTACCATCGATTTATAATATTGGCCGTTATAGTAACCTTTGCTATAGTTGGGTATTTTATCTATGAAATAAACTCAAATGTTAGGCCGGATATCAATGTTGCAATTTTAACGGAGGAACAGTATATTTCCGGTGAGGCATTAGAAGCTCTGACGAATGACATAGCCCAGCACTGTGAAGATTACAACGGAGATGGCCAGGTAGTTGTCTACCTCAACCTATACAATCCAATAATAGGCGAGGGCGCTGAAACGGCTGATCCAAATATGCAGATGGCAGCTGTTACAAAACTATCGGCAGATTTAAGCGCGATGACCTCCACTATCTTTTTAACAGATAACTATGATGAGTCACAGGAGACGTATGGATTGTTTGCAAGCCGTGAAGATTCTATGAGCCTGGCTACATCACAGCAGGAGGCAGGCAGCCTGCTTAACGAGACAGGGCTAACGCCGTTAGCAACAGAGTTTTCTGATGAAGGTTCTTATGCGCAATATAATGATTTTTATGATAGCTACATAATAACCACCCGTGTCATACGAGACAACCTAAGTGATGAAGAGCTAATCGACTACGATAATTCTATAACGGTGTACAACAGTATTATGGGGTTAGGTTAATATATCTGGGCTTAGGTGGGAGATGCTCGCCCAAGGACGATTTTATAAAACAAGGCTGTATCAAGCATTTAAGCGAGATATAGCCTTGTGATTTATTAGCTAGATAATCTTTAGTAGAGGTAAAAAGCCTTGTGGCAAGCGAATGCTCATTTTATTCGCATTTCTTAGTAATAAAAACACTACATTCTTCGCAATAGTATGTTTGAGGTTTATTCTGTGAGATAAAGCCAGCTTTTGAAACTTCATCAATCAAAATACCACCAACTTCTTTAATTTTTTTAATTGACAATATCACACCATCAATCCTTGATGTTTCAGGCAACCAATACGCTCCTTGTGAAGCTGGTGCATGAATATGACCTGTTTTCATTTCTTCTTTGCAATAAGGACACTCCATAAGCTGTTCCACCTTTCCGTTATATAAATTCGCTCCATAGAGCCATATTTTAACCACCGCACATTCGCTAAAGTTTTACGAAGGCGGTAGATTTCAATATAGATATTATACCATAATCAAAATTCAAGTTTCAACAAAATCACAGATAAATCTATGAATAGCTATTATCTTGCTTAGATATAGTGTTTGAACTAAATTGTAATCAGAAAAAATATCAAGAGTGCAAGAGTGCAGAGTGTTAGGGACACTGCATCCTTGCACCCTTATCTCTTTTAGGAGAGGGCCGCCAGCGCATTCGGTTACACGCCAATGCACACTGGTCGGGAGCATCCGAACCCATATAACAAAAATTGCCTTAATGCAAGCAGCTTTTGTATTAGAGTGGCACATGATAGCTTTTTCAAGCTATCAGATAATAATAGGGCGGATTTGTTTACCGGAAAGAGCAACCTCAATTGTGTCGGCTAATCTCGCAAAATCACATATTAGGCTGTTAGGCTTTTGGTATGGATCGTCCTGTGAAAAGGGAACAAAATAGTAATTTTTGGTATTCAAAAGCCTACCTATATTCTGTGCGGAGGCCGAAAGGCCATCGTTAGTGGCAATTGCTAGAACGACAGGTCTTCCGCACCTTAATTGGCTTTTTACCGCCATGGTAACAGGAGTGTCGGTTATACCGTTTGAAAGCTTCGCAAGCGTATTTCCGGTGCATGGGCAAACCACCAGAACATCAAACATTTTTTTAGGGCCTATTGGTTCGGCAGCTGCTATGGATGTAATTAAATCATTATCCGAAAGTTCTGAGAATGATTTTTTCCAATGCCCTGCGGTGCCGAACCGTGTATCGGTAGTTGCTGCATTATCAGACATTATAAAGCTTAAAGAAGCGCCATTTTCTTTAAGCTTTTTAAATTCATTATAAACCCTCTCAAAGTTGCAAAAGCTAGCGCATATTGCGATGGCTATTTTTTTCTCGTTCATAGTTTACCCCCTAATAAATTTTCTAAAGATTTTACAACATATTCCGCAGCAGTTTCTGGGCTGTATATTGCAGGAAGTCCAGGAACCCATTCAACGTTTAACTCACAGGCTTCTGCCTCCTGCTGTGGTATGCCGCCGGGAGCAGAGGCGAGATCTAAAAGGTAGATTTTTGGGTTTGCGGCAGACAAGACATTCCGATCTATCACAGGGGAGGGGACGGTATTAACAAGTATATCAAGATCAGAAATAATGTTCTTGATGCCGTTAAAGCAGCAGCTATTAAAGCCGAACGATCGGGCTTCTGCCTGTGCGGTTTGTTTTCTTGCCACTATAGTTACGGTACACCCCAGTGCATCAAGCATCTTTGCAAGCAACTTAGCTATTCTACCATACCCAAGTATAGCAACGGTGCTGCCCAGTAGCACTGTTGTGCGCCTACTCATAATACAGTGGAGTGCACCCTCGGCAGAGGGGAGTGCATTTTGTAGTGCGAAAATCTCATCGTCTGCATAGTCGTATAACTGTAGTCTGCTTCCTAACCTTTTTTCCTCCGCAGAGATAGCGCCGGCAAAAACAGAGCCGGAATAGCCGCGCTCTATAACGGCTTTGTATAACTCGCTCTCTTTACGTAGCGGGGTAGGGAATATAATATTATCGGATTGCATGGCTTTATAGATGGGTAATACCTCTATGCCCTTTTTAGCTAATAATAATGCAAGGCTTTTTTGCCGTTCATCATCTCCTATTACGCAGAATGTCATAGTCCTCCTTATTATAATTGATACTAATTAATAATATGGCATACAGGGCATTTTTGTTAATTAAAGTCTAACTTTTGCCATCATGGAAAAGCATTGTTAGTGGATATACACAAAAAAATATATAAATGTTCTATCCTAAATCGCCTTGACAAGCTGTGAAAATGTGTTATAATATAGACATCACAAGGAAAATATATATGCAGTTTGACGAACAAAGTCTTGTCCTTGTGCAAGAGTCGATCAGATATCGAAAGGGGTGAGTCCAATGGATAGTATACCGGAAATATTTATTGAGGCTACCTATGTACCTACAGTAAGTTAGTTAAGTAATAGAGTGATAGTAGGAATAAGGATCGTGTGCAAATTATGGGGATGCTCATGTTTGCAAAATTTGATAAGAGCAAAAAATTAAGCTCTACACTACGGCGGTGTGCCGAGATCACGATTAAGCTTAATATTACATAGGCGGCAAACGGTGTTAACCGTGGTGCAAGCTGATTAGAATAGGCTAGATAAACTTATAGGATAATAATATTTACTACGCTATACTACTATAGCTATAGCCATGCATAATAAATTGCAAACAAGGGCTATAGCAACTTAAAACAAACAATAGGTGAGGTGTTATAAATAGTCAATTTGCTAACGTCTAATGAGACGATACGAATATCAAGACCGGCTGATTGCCGAAATACGCCCTATAGTTTACTTGTTTTATAAGATCAGTTTCATTGTAAAAACAGAATAGAATAGAACAAATATAAACACTGTATCTAGGTGAATATACTAGATGTGCCTATAGATTAACGTTAGAAGAGCGATGTTAAGTATATTGAAAACAAAGTATCAGTTTCTTAACATATCGAGCAAGAGAGACAAGCTAATACAGTATATACTATTGTAATCGTATATCAGCTTTAGTAGGATATCAAGTTATTACACTATCTGGCTATGAGGTTTATGTGAACCATCCTCAAAAGTGCCGATAGAAGTAAAGGAGAATTAACAGCTGTATTATGCTCACGAAGGAACATATATCGAGGCAATATTCTTTAAAGCTTATCGGCTATCAGATTATAAGCTGTTGATAAGTAGTTATAGATACAGGATACAAAATGTAATATAAACAACAACCCTACCCTTAGTGGATAACCGAGGGTAGGGTTTAACTTTTTTTTCAGTGAATTCGTCTGCACTGCAACGAACTTTACTAATCAACAGATTACATCTTGATAATAGTTTAAGATAACACCGGGATCGGGGATAATTTTATAGTAGAGTGTAAAATGATTTGAAGATAAGCCTAGCACTTAGCGTGAGCCGAGAGTTGGGCTTTTTCTTTTGTGTTTATCTGCATTTAACTTTCTGAATACAAAAAATACTATCAATAAAGCTACGGTCGGTATATTATATATAATCAAGGTGGTTGCAAGGTCAAAGGGTGTGGGGTTATTATCGGTAGGAGGTTGCAGGTCATCTTGTGCTGTCTCAATGTTCTGCTCGGCAGCCGCAATCTGCTCCGCCAGTGATTGGTGAGTGTCTAAAGTTGAGTTAAAAAGGCTAAAAACAGAAAAAACGACGCAGGCTAAGGGGAGGACAAAACCAGTCCAGATATACCTTCCGGTAGAAAGGTATATCTGAAGCGCTACCGCTCCTAAAATAACCAAACCTATTAATATTGTTCTTGTCATCGTTGCATCCTTAAATTTTAGATAAAATCTTGCGTTTCGGCTAGGTATATCCCTAAAAAGCACTCGACAGCTACCAGCATATGCGTCTCATCAAGATCAAACCTATTATTGTGTAAAGGGTAGACGAACCCTTTTTGAGCATTGTTTACACCTACCCTGAAAAAACAACCGGGAACAGATTGGAGATAATAGGCGAAATCCTCACTTACAGGAGTTCTGGGGATGTTGATTGATTTGTGTTTCAGGCGCTGGGCAATATCTAGAACAAGTGAAGATTGCACCTCGCTATTTACTAAAACGGGATACCCATTTTCATAACGGTACAGGTATTGTGCGCCATATAGCTCGCAGGCAGATTTAACGGCAAGGCCGATTTTATTCTCTAAAAGCTCGGCCGTTGTTTTTTCATAACTTCTTGCAGTTCCTTCTAACCTAATCTTTTCAGGCATAACGTTATACGATGAGCCGCCGTTGATACTGCATATGCTTATCACCGCAGGGTCGATTGCAGGTACAAAACGGCTTACGATATTGTTTATGTTAAGGATAGTGGAGGCGGCAGCCGAAACGGTATCTACAGTTTCATATGGCCTGCTACCATGCCCACCGGATCCGTTGATTTCTATACTAAAACAATCAGAGGCCGACATATAGCTGCCTTTACAAACACCTACAACACCTGAAGGTAGTTCGTCTGAAACATGATACCCATAAATCTTATCCACTCCGTCAAGGCAACCGTCTAAAATCATAGGTTTAGCCCCGCCGGGTGGTTGCTCCTCTGCATATTGAAATATTAAAACAACTTCACCTTTTATAAGGTGATTATTTTCTGATAAGATATGTGCAAGGCCAAGCAGAGTTGCCGTGTGGGCATCATGCCCGCAGGCATGCATAACGCCGGGGGTGCGGCTAATATAATCAGATGTGTTAGCCTCCTGAATTTTGAGCGCATCAATATCTGCCCTGAAAGCTATACAAGGGCCATTTTTATCTGATGTTATCCTTGCGAGTATACCATTTTTTCCACAGTCTCGAAAAGGTATTCCAAGCTCTGATAAGCGTTCTTTTATAAATAAAACGGTTTCCTCCTCGTTAAACGAGGTGCAGGGGTGCATATGTAGATAGCGGCGATACTCTATCATCCTGTTTAGTTGCTTTTTCGCATACTGCTTAATCTGCGCTACCATACCATACTCCATCAAAAATACTATATGCCGATATAGTTGTTAGCCTAATATATAACATATAATATCGATGTTTGTCAATAACGCTTCAAAAATCTAAGCCTCAATTTTTTTAAAAACTTTTGATATTTAGTGGAAATTTGATAAAAAACGTGCTAAAATAACTATATATGTATTTTTATTAACAGTATAGGTGTGATTTGATAACTACCGATTATATATTTGGAAAGAATTCTGTTGAGGCATTGTTAAAGGGTGATGCCACGGTCGATACCCTTTATATATCAAATTCGATGGAGCGTAGGGTGGCCGCCTACTTTGAGGCTCTAGCAAAGGCAAAATCTGCAGTCGTAAAACATATACCGGCTCAAAAAATGGACTTTATGGCCGGTGGTGGCAAACATCAAGGTATCATAGCCACGGCCGCACAGATTGAATATCTATCCCTTAGCGATATTGAGACGCTTGCTGCGCAGACACAGGAGGCGACATTTCTATTGCTCGATGAGATAAATGATCCGCATAACCTTGGCGCAATGATTCGCACGGCCTACCTTTTTGGTGTGACCGCTGTGGTTATAGGCAAACGTGGTGGTTGTTCTGTAACACCAACCGCAGTAAAAGCCTCGGCAGGTGCTGCCGTTAAAATACCTATAGCAAGGGTTTCTAACATGGGTGAGGCGGTGCGTAGATTAAAGGATAATATGGTGTTTGTCTTCGCTGCGGATGCACAGGGAAATCCGGTAGAACAGCTAGATGGCTCCGGTAAAATTGCATTAATTATGGGCAGTGAAGGTAAAGGGGTGTCACCATTACTAAAAAAGCTGTGCGATGGAACTGTATCGATACAACAGCGTAAAGATGATACAATCGATAGCTTGAACGTCTCGGTAGCGGCCGGAATTATATTACAAAGAATGAAGCGTTTATAACTATATAAACAGCATTAAGAGGTGTAGAGGTGCAGGATAATTTCAAAAAACAAGATGGTAATATTGAGGATATACTTGATCAGGTTCGTAGAAAAAAACAAGAGGAATTTTCGCAAGGTTCAGGCCTTTCGCAAGATTCATCGGCTTCTAAAAGCCACTACAAACCTGTGTTTTCTCCCCAATATAAAGAAGATACAGACATTACATTTACAACCCCGCCGGTAGTTAAGTTAGAAACTGTTCAAAGGCCTAAACCACAAGGGCCTGTTTTTGGTGCAAAACCTCCGGTTAAGGAAATTCCAATACCACCACCGGCAAATAACAAGGGGCATGGTGTGGTTACGGGCTTGTTAAACTCGCTTGACCGCCCCGGTAAACCGGCTAATGCTCCTGCCAAACCGCAGGTAGAGCCAGAACCTATACAGGTTAATATGGTACAGCCACAACCGGTACCTCCTGCTGCTCCTACTCGCCCACAAACACCTAAGGTACAGCAGGTGAAGGAAACTACGCCAAATGTTCCGGAGCAGAGCGTGACCCCTAAAGAGCCACCGCAGGAAAAGGTAGTTGTCACACCAGTAGTTAGCGAAACCTTCACACCGCCTACAACTACCCCACGAACACAACAACCAAAAGCAAAGCGTAGTACAACCACCTACATACCAAAAGAAAAGGTAATTACAAAGGAGGTAGTTAAGCCTACGGTTGCAAACCTTTTAGAGCTTGAAAAACAGATGGATGCAATGGATCTTGAAGGTGATTCTTCTAGTGCGGAAGTTGGCTCCACCGGCACTGTTACTAGCAGTGCCACTAGTTCAAACTTCCGGACGGGATCGATAAGAGTTGAGGATTTTGATAACGAGAGGTTTTATCAATTTTTTAGTTCTACAGTAGCTGTCGATAAAGATATGCTTAAAAGCCCTGCTAAGAAGCGGCGTGACCGAGAGCGCAATTATTTTAATACAACAAGTATTAATACGGGGGACTTTCCAAAATCTGAATCATTTGTAAAGGCTCAGGAAACCGACGAATCGTTTGTCGAGGAACCGGTTCAGGATGTGGATATCGATGATTATCACGACCTTAAAGATGCGGCCGGTATACTGGCCGATCTAAAAAAGATGAGCCGTATTGCAATATTTAGGTTTGTAGCAACATTATTACTAACAGGAATTGTTAGCTATCTCTGCGCAGCATTAATATATGTTATGCCTTTGCCAGCAATACTCGAAGGGGAAAATGCAGATATTTCGTCTTATATTGCTATAATATCGTTAATGGTTGCCACAGTTGTTATCTCCTTTCCTACCTTTGGGCGTGGCTTTACCGGACTTTTTACCATCCCCACACAGGATAGTTTTGTGTTTTTATCTATGCTAGGCGCTATATCACAGATTGCAGTTCTAGCAATAACAAGCTCCTCTGCTATTGCTCAGGACGTTACTCTTTTTGCTCCCTTTGCAATGCTTGCATATACCGTAAATGCCCTAGGTAGATGGTTGCAGATGAGAGGTATTACCGACAACTTCTCTATCGCAAGTGAAGGGTACGATCATTCAGCAGCATACCTTGTAAACAATAGGGAGGCGGTACTAAAGCTTACGGCAGGCATAAAGGAAGAATATCCGGAGCTGATGCTATCTCGGCCTACCGCCTTGGTTAAAAACTATCTACGACAAAGTTTTAGCCCGCACAGCAGTGATAAGAACGGCAAACGGTTTGGATTAATACTCTTATTTGTTTCTATCGCAGCGGCAATAATAACCTATTTCTTATCCGATGCGAACCTTATAAGAACGGTTAGTGTTTTTACGGCGGTGATTGTAATAAGCGCACCACTTGCTGCAATATTTGTACAGGTTTTGCCCACCGTATTTATGAACAAAAGTGCATCACGTGTAGGTGCAATTATACCCGGCTGGGAGGCGATCGAGGGGATAGGCCGAACTACGGCTGTAATGCTTAATTCCCATGATATTTTTCCGCCTACAACGGTTAGGTTGCACGCAATTAAAACTTTTAACAAGGAGCAACGGGTCGATCTGGCAATACTATATGCTGCAAGCGTGCTAACAAAGGCCTGTGATACCCTTCGTGATATTTTTCTATCTATGATAGAAGGTAAGACGGAGATGCTGTTTGAGATCGAGTCACTTACCAAGGAGGTAGGGTATGGGTTTACCGCATGGGTAGATGGTAAGCGCATAAATATAGGTAATCGTGAGATGATGGAAAAGCACAATATTCCTTTGCCATCTATGGATTTTGAGAGTAGATACTCACGTTCGGAGCGAAGTGTGATCTATCTTGCTGTTTCCGGCAATTTATATTGTATGTTTTTAGTATCATATGTAGCGGATGAGGACATTGCGCTTACCTTAAATATCCTAAGGCAGAGTGAAGTTTCGCTCTTGATACGTTCTGATGACTTTAATATTACAAGCGAGCTTGTATCACAAAAGTTTGAAATATCAATAGAAAATGTAAAGGTGCTTAACGGCAAGGAGGAGGAAATAGCACAGCGCTACACAAACTACCTGCCGGAAAGTGAAGGGCTTATGACCCATTTTGGTAGCTTTTCATCCTTTATCGGAGGCCTACGCGCAGCATCTGCTGCCGAATCGGCAGAACATATGGCAGCAATGCTTGAGGCGATCACGGTTATTTTAAGCCTGATAATGACTGTAGTCTTAGCGGTTACCTCTGGTTTGCATAATCTACACGGTGCCATTATACTTGCATATCAGGCAGTTTGGTTGGTTATAACTATATTAGTTATTATGATAAAACGATACTGATGTAATTTAACAAAATGTTAATAGAGCATGAATAAATCCATCTTTTCTGACTACACTACAAAGTAAACGCAGGAAAGGTGGATTTTATGAATCAAAAAAAGAATGGAATAACAGTATTTTTTAAATTAAAAGGTTTTTATATCGTCCTTGTGGTGTGTGTTATTGCGGCTGCTGTATCCTCATATCTAGCGGTAGAGACGCTAATGGATTATTTTGCAACAGAAAACAGCCCAATACACAGTAATCCGATTGAGGGTAGTGATCACATAGGTACACAGGTAGATAATCCTCAGATCGATGTTCCGATAGAGCAGCCGGTGGTCTCTGAGCAAGCGTCATCATCTTCCGTGGCTGACCAAGAACAATCTACCGAGGAAGAGGTTATAGCACAGGAAGAGGAAGGGTCAATTCCTGTTGAGGTGCCGGTGGAATCGGTTCAGCAGACACAGGTGCAACCTTCAGATGCGGTAGCAGAACAGCCTAGCTTTACCATGCCCGTTACAGGTGAGATAGTAAAAGACTTTAGCGCAGATGAGCTTGTCTATAATGATACGATGAACGACTGGCGCACACATAATGGAATAGACATAGCCGCAGCAATAGATACACCGGTAATGGCCGCTTTAGGTGGCGAGGTAGTGAAAATTGAGATAGATGATTTATGGGGCGGCGTTGTGGAGATAGATACAGAGGGCGTTATAATACGCTATGCCGGTTTAAACCCCGAAATTGCGGTGCAAAACGGCCAACAGCTACGCTCCGGTGAGATAATTGGTAGGGTAGGTGAGGTGCCGGCAGAACTTGCAGATGAACCCCATATTCACATCGAAGCGATTAAGGACGGAGAATATATTGCCTTTACCGATTTAAAATAACATGTCGATATATTGTGCCACCGCTACGGTTGACTGTAGCGGTGGTTTATGGTAGAATAACAGGGTATAGAAACGGATAAAAAGATGAAATATAGAAGGATGAAAAATCGATCACTCGTTAAGGTGATTGCATATAGCATATCGGGCCTTCTACTAGTGGTTGGCCTTGGAACTATTGGCGTTTTAACACTCGGCTCATCGCAAGAGGGAGAAGATGCTAACTCTAGCTCTGCATCAAACTCATCCACCATTGCGGTAATCGCCGAGCCGGAGAGCCTGCCGGCAGTTTCATCAACTGCCTCTACCTCGCTAGAGGTGGTTGCATCAAGTGGCTCTACGGCTGATGAATCGCAGCAGCAGGAAGATGTATCAAGTTCGGCACCGGATGCATCGGAGCAAACAGAGCCTGCTACAACGCCTACAGTGGCATCAAACTCTACAGAGTATAGGGCGGTTTGGATATCATATCTCGAGCTGGAAGGCGTAAACATGTCTACCGAGCAGAGTTTTACCGCCGCAATGTCGACAATGCTGGATAATTGTGTAAACACCGGCGTTAATACCGTTATCTTTCATGTAAGGCCGTTTGGTGATGCACTCTATAATTCCGATATTTTTCCTACAAGCCACCTTGTAACCGGCACACAGGGGTCGGCATTGCCATATGATCCGTTACAGGTGATGATAAACCTAAGCCATGCAAGAGGGCTGCGCATAGAGGCGTGGGTTAACCCTTATCGTGTACAGCTAAGCAGTAGTAAACCGGCCTCACTTGCATCAGATAACC